>JAUWNG010000105.1 GCA_030612765.1 Planctomycetota bacterium | reverse complement strand
CCCCCCCCCCCCCCCCCCCCCGCCCCCCCCCACCCCCATTCCCCCCACTATCCACTACCAACTATCCACTACCCACTACTCCTTTCGTCGGCAGTTGGGCGTTCTCCTGCATGGTCGCCACGGTGATCATGGGCGTGATGCGGCTGGTGTTCTGGGCGATAAAAGTCACCCACCACCGACATATCGCCGAGGCGCCGTCGCAGTCGGTCCCGTCGGAAGCTATGCCGGAGATGGTGTTCGTCGGCCGGATCACCGGCATGGTCGATGTAAAATGGTCCGACGATCCCCGCTATCTGCCGCCGCTGGGGTTTGCCCACGTTCCCTTAGACAGAAAATACATCCTCTCTTCCGGGCTGTTGGAAATCACTTACGACTCCGGCGCGAAGGTCATCCTCGAAGGCCCCTGCACGTATGAAGTGGAATCCACCGCCGGCGGCTACCTCGCGCTGGGCAAGTTGACCGCAAGAGTGGGGGCGAGGGGCGAGGGACGAGGGGCGAGGGAAGAAAAAGGTTCAAGGTTCAAGGTTCAAGGTTCAAGTTCCAAACCCGAGCCTTCATCCTTCATCCTTCATCCTTCATCCTTATTCTCCGTCCGTACTCCCACGGCCATCGTCACCGACCTGGGCACTGAGTTCGGCATGGAAGTGGGTGAGGAGGGACATACCATGTCGCACGTCTTCCGTGGCTCGGTGAGGGTGGAAGTAGTCTCGGACGAAGGTCGCGGGCAGGACGTGGTGTTGCGCGAAAATGAATCGGCGCGGGTGGAGAACAGAGGCCCTGACGGCCCACGGCTGGTATTGGCCGGCGCGGTCGGTGATCCGCCGAAATTCGTCCGGCGGCTGGTCAAGCCGCCGAGGGTGCTCGACCTGTTGGACATCGTCGCCGGCGGAAACGGCACGGGCTGGCACCGCAATCGCGGCATCGACCCGACCACCGGCATGGAAGATCCAGTGTTTCTCTGGGGATATCGCGGCGGCGACCGCCAGTATTGGCGGGTCGGTTGGCACAAACTGATCGATGGCGTATTTGTGCCCGACGGCCGTGCCGGGGCGGTGCAACTAAACTCAGCCAGAGACGCCTTCGACGGATTTCCCGATACCGCGGGCGAAGTTTACGGCTCAATCTGGTCTCGCGAGGCGGACATTGGATCGAAACGCATTGTGGATCGCGCGCAGCCTTGGGTGTACGCGATTATCGACGACGAGCAATATATGCCCGACCGTCGCGGGTTGCTCTGCTTCTATACCAACTTGGGCATAACGTTCGACCTCGAGGCCATGCGCGCGATGTATCCAGACGTGCGGCCGGCGCGGTTTCGGGCCACGGCCGGCCTGTCCGACGGACCTCGAAAAGGCCCCGGGGGTGGCGTGGTGGACTTGTGGATATTCGTCGATGGACGGCTGAAGCTGCAGCGGGAAAAACTCCGCATTCGAGACGGCGCATTCCCCGTGGACGTGGAGTTAGGCCCGAGCGACCGGTTCCTTACGCTAGTGGCCACCGACGGCGGCAACGGGATCGGGAGGGACTGCGTGGTATTCGGCGACCCCGTGTTGGAAATGACTTCAACCGAGTCGGAGGAGTCGGTTGACAACGGCACGAAATTTAAACGTGATTCCCAGATCGAACCCGAGAACCGAAAGGAGGGCCGGCATATCGTGCAATGAGCTTTGGGGACGGGTGCGAAAAGGGGACAGGTCCAATTTGTGCGAAGCACCGTTGGGGCCGTCCCGGAAAATTGGACGTGGCCCCTTTGCGCGGCTCGGGCGGGTGGTCCGCCCGGAAGCAAAGTTTGTGCGTGTAAAACCTTTTTTGGGAGACTGTTACCATGTCTAAGTATTTCAACTTTTTGATGGTCGTCGTAGCGATTGTAGTGCTTGGTATATCCGCCAACGCCCAGGCAGGGTTGCTGTTTAGCGATTCCTTCGACACTGACCCGTCTAGCTCGAACGTCAACTTCCAGATCGACGACCGCACCGGCGGAACCTACGGCGGCACCGGCTCGATTACCTACAACTCGTATGTAACGGGAACAGGTAATTCGCTTTCGGTAGGTTTTACCGACGGCAGCAAGGAAGTCATGCAACTTGATATATCATCGAGCGAGTCGGACTCGTATGGGTTTGTCTGGCTCGACCATGACTTCGGCAGTACGGATTCCGCGGGTGGACTGGATATCGCTTATTCGGCCAAGTTGATTAACTTAGGCGGGCAGTTCCAGGCCATAGCCATCGGCCATACCACCGCGGCAATCACCGATTCCGATGACCGACCTTTGAGTCATGGATTGGTGTTTTTCATAAGGGGTACTGGAGCGGCATCCGCGAGGGAATATGGCACTAGCACGACGGCGTTTGATTGGTTGGATGGCGACCCCAACGATGAGGAATACCACGATTTCCTTTTTGAGGTTAGGGGATCTACCGGTGACAATCCCTTTGACGGCAGCGACAAGGTGAACGTTAAGATGTATGTCGATGGCGACGAGGTGATCGACTACACCACAGCGGGCGTCTGGGGATCGAACAATTACATCGGGTTGGAAACTTGTGATACTGCCACATCCTATTTCGACGACCTTAGCATTACCCAGATTCCCGAGCCGGGCACGTTCGCCCTGTTGACCACCGGCCTGATCGGCCTGCTCTGCTACGCATGGCGGAAGCGGAAGTAATACTAGCGTTCCTGGTTCCCACGCTCTGCGTGGGAACCAGAGACAGCAACTCCCCTCTCCCTTTGGGAGAGGGGACATGTATTGGATGGTGGATGTGTCCGAAGGGGTGCATCCACTATCCAATATCCATTGTCCGACACTATCCATTGAAATCATATTCTCATAGAGGACGAAAAACATCATGAACAAGCTCCAGGTTTTCCTTGTGGCGTGCGTTCTAGTGGCGTGTGCGTCTGCATCGGCCGTTATGGCCGCGCCGCCGTCGATCCAGCCCGGCTCCTGGACGCTGGCGATCCTTCCGGATACGCAGCACTACGCCGAGTCTTACCCCCACATTTTCAACGTCCAAACGCAGTTCTTGGCCGACTACAAGACATCGCTTAATCTTGCGTACGTGTTGCACGAAGGCGACGTTACCAACAGAAATACATCTACCGAGTGGATTAGGAGTTCGGCAGCGTTTCAGACCCTGGATGACGACGGCGTTCCCTATTCTCTACTGCCGGGCAACCATGACCTTGGCCCCAGCGGCGATGCCGCCAGTGACCGTACGTCCCCTATGGCAACCTATTTCCCCGTATCGCGATTGGAAACCCAGTCGACTTTCGGCGGCGTGTATCCGGGCGAGCCGAACTCGCCCCACAACAGTTACTCCTTATTCGGCGCCGGGGGAACGGGCTGGCTGGTGCTGGCCCTCGAGTTCGGCCCGCGCGACCAGATCGTCGACTGGGCCGACGGCGTTCTCAAGCAATACCCAAACCGTCAGGCAATGATCGTCACACACGCATATATGTACTGCGACGATACGCGGTACGATTGGGCCACCAAAGGCGGTTCGCAAAGCTACAGTCCCTACATCTACGGCATAGCGGATCTGCCCGGCGGCGTCAACGACGGCGAGGAGATGTGGACCCAACTGAAAGACAACCCAAACCTACAACTCGTCTTCGGCGGACACATGTATAACGTTGGCTATCTGGCTAGCGTAGCGGACCACGGCAACGTCGTACACCAGATGTTGGCGAACTATCAGCACTTTCCCAATGGCGGCAATGGATATTTGAGGCTGTTGGAGTTTCTGCCCGACGGACAGACGGTTCACGTGCGTACGTATTCCCCGTATCTCGATTCTTTCCTTACCGCGGCGGATCAAGATTTCGAGTTCACGATGACGCAGGTTCCCGAGCCGTCGTCGCTGCAGTTGGCGATGGCGGGGTCCGTGTTGATGACGACGGGCTTCGTGTTGAGGCATAGGCGTTTGGGAGTTTTTCGTCGTTTGGGAGTTTTTCGTCGGCGGACTTGTTCGTCGGCGCGATAGCGAGCGTTGACGCCATTTCCGCGACGTGCAAGTACGCCGGCTAAACGACAAACTTGGAGCAGTATCATGGAATCAAATCCACCATCCACCATCCACCATCCAAAATCTCTACACGGTTTTACCCTAGTGGAGCTTTTGGTCGTGATCACAATCATCGGCATCCTGATCGCGGTGTTGTTGCCGGCGGGGCAAGCGGCCCGCGAGGCGGCCCGGCAGACGCAGTGTAAGAATAACCTCAAACAACTCGCCTTGGGTTGCCTCAACCACGAGCAGGCGCTGGGGTTCTTCCCGACCGGCGGCTGGGGGACGTTCTGGGTGGGAGACCCCGACCGCGGTTTCGGTAAGAAGCAACCGGGCGGATGGATATACAACATACTCCCCTACTTGGAGCAAGACGCGCTGCGGTCGATCGGCGAAGGCCAACCGGACGCAGACAAACGGGCGTCGTTGACGATGATGATCGGTACGCCGCTGGCGATGTGCAACTGCCCCACTCGCCGGCCCTCGCAAGTGTATCCGTATCCGCTACACGGTGAGCTTTCAATCAACTTCAACCCTCCCGAAGTGGCGGCCCGCGCCGACTACGCCGGCAACGGCGGCGATACCCAGTACGGCTCTGATGGCCTGTATTACGCCAACCCGCCAGACCTGCAAACGGCCGACGATCCCAGCTACGTTTGGCCGACGGAGGCCGGTACAAGTGGGATCTTCCGCGTGAGGAGCCAGAGGCTGATGTCGGAAATCGAGGACGGAACGAGCCACACGTATCTCCTCGGCGAAAAGTACCTCATGCCCGAAAACTACCTCAACGGCATGGATGGCGGTGACAATCAGGCGATGTACCAGGGTTGGGATCCCGACACCGTGCGATTCGCGTCCCCGCTCTTTCCGCCCGCTCAAGACACGCCGGGGTACGGCAACTTCTATATCTTTGGCAGCGCCCACGCCAACGGCTTCCACATGGCCTTCTGCGACGGTTCGGTGCAGATGATCAATTACACGATCAACCCTCTCGTCCATCGCTACCTGGGCAACCGCAAGGACGGCCAAGTGATCGACGCACGTGAATTTTAGTTTGATCCTTCCAGTCGAAACCGGAGAAAACATGCAACCTGTTGAGATGTCTTGTCCACGGCGCGATTTCCTCAAGGCTAGTCTGGGGGCCGTCGCGGGGATCGGCTGCGCGTCGCTGTGCCCTGGCAAAGCCTTCGCCGAGCCTGCAGCCGACGGTCTGGTCCGACGGATCGAGCGGAGCGTAATCTTCGGCGGCCGCAAGACCGGCGACACTTGGTTTCAGCCTTGCGCCTGTATGACGCCGGCGGAGAACGGAAACCTTGCGCTGATGACGCTCCAGCGAATCAGCGGTTCGGACTACTACGGTCGGCCTCATTGGACCGTCTCGAAGGATCTGGGCACGACCTGGCGCAGGCCCGAGCCGATCCCCGGACTGGAGCGCCGCAAGCTGGGCGACGGCTGGGAAGAAGGCGTCTGCGACTTGGTGTCCGAGTATCATCCAAAGACCCAAACCGTGTTGGCCATCGGACACAACGTCTATTACCGCGGCGGCAGGTTGGCCCGGCCGCAGCGTTCGCGCTGGCCCGTCTACGTGGTGCGCTCCGCCGACGGCAGTTGGTTGCCGCCGCAGCGGTTGGAATGGGACGACCCTCGCGGACGGTTTATCTACACCTGCGCCTGCGGCCAGCGGGTGACGCTGCCCGGCGGCGACGTGCTGGTGCCGATGAGCTTTGGGGCAAAAGACGGCCAACCCCGCTCGATCGCCTCGGCGCTGTGTTCCTTTGACGGCAAGACGTTGACTATTCGCAAGGTGGGCAACGAGTTGGCGTTCCCGGTGCGACGCGGCCTGCTGGAGCCATCGATGGTGTGTTTCGATGGCCGCTATTACATGACGATCCGCGCCGAGGACTATCGCGGCTACGTCGCCGTCTCTGATGACGGCCTGCAATGGCGGCCGCAACAACCGTGGACTTGGGACGACAACTCGCCGCTAGTCATGTCCACCACGCAGCAACACTGGCTGCCGCACTCCGACGGACTGTTCTTAGTGTACACTCGGAAAGACGCGACGAACGAGAACGTCTTTCGTTGGCGGGCGCCGCTTTTCATGGCGGAGGTGGACCGGCGGACACTGCGGCTGGTCCGCGCCTCGGAACGGGTCGTGCTGCCGCTTCTGGGCGACGGAGTCCGCAACGGTAAGCACGTGGCCCGGATGGGCAACTTCCACACGGTCGCGGCCGGGCCGGACGAATCCTGGGTCACGGTCGGCGAGAGCCGTCCCCGCGACGGCTACGCGGGCGACACGCTTCTGGCCCGCATCCAGTGGCGTCGCCCCAACAAGTTGTTCGGATAAAGTGAGTTCGATTGCTTGGTTTTCCGACTCGCCATCATTTCGCCAGACTCAATCCGCCAGCATGTATCGGATGATCGTCGTATAGTAAGGCAGGACGTTGAAAGCCGGGTGCGACTCACCCTGTCTTGCCTATCCCTCCGATCTTCACCGCGACGGCTTCTCTTCACCTAAGCAGCCGGGACATTCAACCGGTTTTCCGGAAAAGTGCGTGGAAAATGCGAATTTCCGTCTGGACGCAGTCCAGGCAAAATGGATAAACTCCCCCACTGATTAGGTGTCGAGATTGTCCATTCTTGCCCTGCGAGGTTCAAGGAGGAACGAATAATGCGGTCTCACTATTTATGGATCCTTGCCGTTGCAACGGCGGCCTGGGCCGTGCCGGTCGCCGGGCCTTCGGTGGCCGATGATGACGCACGTCAATCGGACAAGACGATCCAATCGTCGGGAGAGATTCGCATCTTGGAATCGACGCCCGCCAACGCAAAATCTCCGAAACACAAGGTCGGAGTGCCCACTCCCGCCAAGCGCAAGCCGGGCGCGAAACGGGCGCCCGTCGATCCCGCCGCGTCGGAACTGCTGCCCACTCCCGCGACCAAGCCGACCACAGAACAACCGAAAACGGAAACGGCAGTCGAACCGCGCAGCCCGATCCCCGATCCGATGGAGGCCCCTCCCGTTTCGGTCGAGACCGCGAGCTTCAAAGGGATTACGCCTGGGGTGTCGACGAAGGACGACGTGGCGAATTCCTGGGGCCGGCCCAGAAACACATCGCGAGACAACGGCTTACTCGTGCATTTACATTCGGTCGATCCGTTCAAGCAGGTCGAGGTAAGCTATGCCGGCGAGAAGGTATCGTCGATCGTAATCCGCCTGGAACACTCTTTTCCCGCCGACGCCGTGGCCAAACAACTCGATCTGGCCACGATTCGTCCGGTGCTGGTGTCAAACGAGTTGGGAGAAATACTCGGTCTGGCCTATCCCGAACGGGGCGTGCTCTTCGCCTTCGAGCAGAGCGACAAGCCCGGCAAACCGTCGATGAGGGTCTTGCAGATAATTCTCGAAACGGTATCGGCCGAGTCGTTCGTGCTCCGCGCCGAGACGACGATGGAAAGCCGCTACGACCTGAGCCGCCGCGACTTGGAACAGGCATTGAAGTTGGAGCCGAACAACGCCCGCGCCCATTGGCTGCTGGGCCGCGTATTGGCGGCCACCGAGCGGCACGAGGAGGCATTGGCCGAGACGGGCAAGGCGGTCCGCCTCGATCCCGACAATCCGCAGTATCGCGCGACCCATGCTCAAGTTCTGGCCCAGGCCGGACTCTTGCTCGAAGCGGTGCAACATACACAACGGGCAATCGAGACCAGCGCGGATCGGCCGCACATCAAAGCGCGGGCAACCTGTCTGCTCGGCGATCTGCTGGCATCCGGCTCGAAACCCAACTTCAAGAAAGCGCTGACCTACCACACGAAAGCGATCCGAATCGCCGATCAATTGTGCAGCAGTCCGCACCCTGCGATCCGGGTAGCGGCCAAGGAAGTGTTGATCGACGCCCATCTCGGCGCCGCCCACGACATCGCCTGGGGCGAATATAAAGAGAAGGACAAGGCGGTGGTCCGCTGGCTCGAGCACGCCCGGGCGGCCGCCGCCGACGTGGTCGAAAACGAGTGGGGCAACCCCCTGCTGCTGTTCCACGTCTACACCCGGACCTTATCCGCCTACGTCGGAGTGCGCGGCAAGATCGACCCCGCCCCCGTCGTAAAAGCGACGGTCGAAGTCGGCGAAAAACTCATCGCCGCGGCACGCGATCCCGGTCGCAAGGCACAACTCCAATGGGAACTGGGTACGGCTCTGTACGACGCCGTGCAGGTTTGCCAGATGCGCTCCGAAAACGAAAAGGCGCTGAAATACGGCCAGGCCGCGGCCAAATATCTGGCCGAAGCAAATCGGGTCAATCCATCGTCCACCACCACTTTGCTGCTGGGCCGGTTGTACTTCCGCCTCGGCGCGATCCATGCCCTCGGCGACCGAGACCACAAGGCGGCCATCGTGTGGTTCGACAAGGCCCTGCCGCTGCTGAAGGGCCAGTCCGCCGAAGAACCAACCGACAATCTCGGCCGACACGGCGAAGCGATGGTCAGCATGGGCGTCTCCTACTGGCAAACCGGCCAACGCGAGAAGGCCGTCGAGCTGACCGAACAAGGCATCCGTTGGATGGAGCGGGCCGTCAGACAGGGTTCGCTCGACCGCTCGACGCTGGCCGTCCCCTACGGCAATCTCGCCGCCATGCACCGCAATCTCGGCGACGGCAAAAAGGCCGACCGCTTGCTGGAGTTGGCCGGCCGGATCAAGGAAGCGAAGCTGAAGTAGTGGATAGTGGGTAGTGGATAGTGGATAGTGGATAGTGGGTAGTGGATAGTGGATAGTGCGGGGACAAAACGCCCCGCGACTGCGGTCGCGGGGGGGAGATTTTTCGCTCCGCAAAAATGTTGGGGTGGCAGTTGCACTGCCGCCCCTCGTTCGTTTCTTGGGTATTGATGGCGCGAACAATAACGCCTACGATACTCATATCATGATCGCCCGGATTACCCGCTGGAAGATCGTAATATTGCGAGTCGTCGCCGCCGCCCTCGTCATTTTCGGATTGGCGACGGGGTACTATTGGTTTTACTACATGGGGCCGTTGCGTTGCTGGTACGATCCAGTCTGGTTTCACCAACACTCTTACGCGGCAAGTTGGGACTTATGCCAGAAGTGCATCCACCGTTCCGGTTGGTATCACGACACGATCGTCGGCTCATGCGGCGACAAGTTCTGGGTCGAGTGGATCACGAATCATATTCGACCGAATGAGCCAATCTCTGATTGCACTGCCGGACATAAGGATACCGCGCTCCGACAGATGACCAATCAGGACGCGGGCAACACGGCCGAGGCCTGGCTTGCATGGTGGGAACGAAACAAGTCGAAATCGCAGAAAGACTGGATTCGCGACGGATTCCGAGAACGCGGATTGGAGCTTGAGAATCCGCCGACAAAATCGAACATTGTCGCTCTGTTGAAGCTAACGCCATATCAGGACGAAGAGAAATGCGGAGCGCCCTCCTACGTCCAATACAACGCGTTTCGTTGGCTCCGCGACAGCGACTTCGATCCTTCCACGTTTACCGTCGATGATCTCTCGTCAAAAGACGGCAACGATGTGCTTCAAGGTCTCATCCGTTTCTCGCGCCTGACCGGCGTGTATCCCAAGGACGACGGCGTGGGCGTTCTCGATCTTGGCAATCCGCTCGAACGCTATTTTTATCCCCCCGCGATGTCAACGCCGGGATTTCAACTTTTGGCGAACGCGATAATATTTTTGCCGCTTTGCACCGGGTTGTTCTTGTTCTGGATTTCGTTTCGCATGCGAAAACGCTCGGGGATTGATTGACGTGCATCCTATTCTGAACGGCGGGCAAGCCCGCCCGCTACACATTGATGGAAACCTCGCCGCGCCGCGTGAACGCGGCGGCTAAACTTGAAATCAGACGCCACGCAATTTCACCCCGCGACCGCAGTCGCGGGGCGTTTTTTCTCTCTTCACTCCTCACCCTTCGCTTTTCTCTAATTGACGGCGGAGCCGATCCACCTCGCTACGGATCGCCTCAAGCTCCCCGTGAAACCGTTCGACGGGCCGGGACTCCCCTATTCCGCCCTGAGTGCTTCTATTGGTTCAAGAGCAGCGGCGTGAATCGCCGGGTAGATTCCAAATACGATTCCCACGAATACCGAAAAGGCAAAGCCAATAAGTGCCGCCGGCCAGGATATGACCGTCTCCCAATATCCCAACATCGACACTGCCAAAGCTGCGCCCACACCGCCAAGTACGCCCACCAACCCGCCAACGGCGGCCAACAGGCCGGACTCCAACAGGAACTGCGTGCGGATGTCGCTCCGACGCGCCCCGACGGCGCGCCGCAGGCCGATCTCCCCGGTCCGTTCCCGGACCGAGATCAGCATGACGGCGAGGATGCCGATGCCGCCTACCATCAAGGAGATTCCCGCGACACTGCCGATGAGAAACGTCATCGAGCGGGTCGTCTCCCGTTCCGTATCCACGAGAGTCGCCTGATTCTGGATCGTAAAATCGTCCGGCTTGTCTCGCAACCGGTGTCGTTGTCGCAGAAGTTCCCTGATCTCCTTTTCGCCCGTATTGAGCAACTCAGCGCTGCGTGCCTGGACGTAGATCGTCTGGATGTGCGTGACGTTGAACAGGCGGCGCATGGCTGTCCCGAGCGGAACAATGATCAAGTCATCCTGGTCGACACCGTTGGCATCCATACCCTTGGGCGCCATCACGCCGACAACCTCGAACGGAACGCGGCCGATCCGTATTCGCAGCCCCGTTGGATCCGCCCCGTCAAAGAGATTCTCAACAACGGTGGGGCCCAAGATGGCAACGCGGCGTTGCGCACGGTTTTCTTCCGGGTCGAAGGAGCGGCCGGACGCGATCGCAATGTTACGGACGTGGAAACCCTCCGGGGTCATGCCGACGACGTTGGTATTGGCGTTTTCCGATTCGTAGCGAGTAGCCAGTTTCTTGCTTGTCGCCGGGGCGGCGAGTGCCACCGACGGGCATTGCCGAGCAATGGCTTCGGCGTCGTCTGCTTTCAACGTGGTGACTGTAGCGATCTGCCGCTGGCGCCCGGCGATAATCCTTGTTTGGCCGGCATTGACGACGATCAAGTTGGTACCCATATCGCGAATGCGGTCCAGAATCTTTTTCTCCGCGCCCCGCCCGGCGGAAACAATCAATACGACGGCGCCGACACCGACAACGATGCCGGTCACACTCAGCAAAGTACGAAGCTTCTGTGCCGCCAGGATTTCACACGAGAGCGCTAAGTTTCTCGATAGTTTCATTGCAGCGCTTCCACCGGGTGCAGTCTGGCTGCCCGTCGGGCGGGTTGGACTCCGAAGAACGTGCCGACCAACAGGGCGAAAGCCACGGCCAGGGCAAACGGCTCCCAGGTGACTACTACCGGCATCGGAGTGATCCTCGGCAGCAGTACGCTGACGCCCAGCCCCAGCAAACTGCCGAGAATCGTACCGAAGATAGTCACCGCCAAGGACTCCGTGAGAAACTGGGCAAAGACGTCGCCGCGAGTCGCGCCTACCGCCCGGCGCAAACCGATCTCCTTGGTGCGTTCGGCCACCGAGATGAGCAGAATGTTCATCATCACCACACCGCCCACAAAGAGACTCAGCGCGGCCAATGCGATCAGCAGGAACGACAGGGTGCTCGCGATTCCCTTGACGAGTTGTGCTATCACCATGGGGGTGATAAGCCGGAAATCATCCTCCTCTGGCGGCGTGATATGGTGCCGCTGATGAATCATAGATCGGACGGCTTCGGCCTGACGGGGGATTAGGGAAACATCCTTCGAGATCAGCCGGATTGCGCCGACGTGGTCCACGTTCATCACTCTCCGCATCGCCGTCGTAATGGGGATGACTACACGGCTGTCGAAGTCCATTCCCATCGGACTGGCGCCGCGCGATTCGAGAACTCCCTTTACCGTAAGGGCAACCTTGTTGATGTAGAGGCGCTCTCCAATGGGATCGCTCTCTCCAAACAGTTCGCGCCGAACCGTTTCTCCGATAACGCAGACCTTTGCCATGGTGGCCACGTCCTGATCCGATATGCCTTCTCCGTCGGTCACATGCCAATTCCACGCCTCGTGCCAAGTCGGCTCGACGCCCCAGACGGTGGCTTGGTGCAGATTTGCCTCGCGCGTGACGTTCACATTGAAATTCCAAGCCATCGGCGCGACAATCTCCAGGCCGTCGATTTGGTTGCGGATCGCTTCGGCGTCTGCCAGCGTCAAGGTCGTGACCGTTATGTCGGGCGGTGGGAGATCCTTGCCGCCGCCGGCGATCAGCATGATGGCCCGAGGCCCGAAGTTTTGCAGCCGCTTCATCACTTTCTTTTCCGTCCCTTTGCCGATGGCCATGATCACGGTCAGGGCCGCGATGCCAACGATTGTGCCTGCCATCATAAAGAAAGTGCGGAGCTTATTGATCCTTAGGGATCGTACCCCTTCAGTTATTATGCGCAAGAGTCTCATTCGGCGTCCTCCCGTCCGATACGCTCATCGACTTCTTTTTCGGCGTCCCGCGGCTGTGCCACGCGACGGTCTTGCTCGATCTTGCCGTCCTTCAGCACAATAACCCGATCGGCATGTTCCGCCACCTCTTCATCGTGCGTCACGATGATAATCGTATGCCCGTCGCGATGCAGCCGCTTGAAAATCGCGAGTATCTCCAGGCCGCTCTTGCTGTCTAGGTTTCCGGTAGGTTCGTCGGCCAGGATGATTTGCGGATTGGTGATCAGTGCTCGGGCGATAGCGACCCGCTGCTGTTGCCCGCCCGAAAGCTCACCGGGACGGTAGTACATCCTGTCGTTCAATCCCACCGCGGTGAGAACTTTCTCGGCACGCTGCTCGGCGTCCTCGGGGTACGGCTCCGAGTAAATCAGCGGCAGCATCACGTTCTTCAGTGCCGTCGTCCGTTCGAGCAGATGAAACTGCTGGAAGACAAACCCGATCTTCTGGTTTCGCAAATGCGATAGGGCATTGTCGTCCAGGGTGACCGCGTCGGCGCCGTCCAGTTGATATTGCCCGCCCGTGGGCTTATCGAGACATCCCACGATGTTCATCAGCGTGGACTTTCCGGTGCCCGAGGCGCCCATGAGGGCCACGTACTCACCGGCCTGGATGCGGAAGGAAATACCCTTGAGCACCGGGGTTGCCGTGTCGCCGCTGCCGTAAGTTTTCTCGATAGTTTTTAGTTCGATCATGGCATCTCCCGACCGTTTTGTAGGGTTGCGTCGGGGGCGGTCAGAAGCACGGTCTCTCCCTCTTGAAGACCCGCCGCGACTTCAATCCACCCGTTGTCTTTCCAGCCGATCTTGATTTCTCGCTCTTCCGGTTGACCGCCCGCGAGCACGTAAACAACATTCTTTCCGCGCACCCTCCGCACGGCTTTGGCGGGAACGGCCAGCACGTCTTTCCTGGTTTCCAGGAAGATGGTCACGTTAGCGGTCATCTCGGGCCGCAACCTGTCCCCGTAGGGCGTCGTGACGTTAACGACCACGTCATAGTTGACTACGTTGTCCTGGATGATCGCCTTGGGATAGATTGCCGTTACCGTGCCTTCAAATTCGTCGGCGGGAAAAGCGTCCACGGTGAAGACGGCGTGCTGGCCGACTTGTATCTTGCCAATATCCACCTCGTCGACATAGGCGTCGACTTGCAGACGGTCCAGGTCGATAATCGTGACGAATGTCGGGGCTTGCATGCCGGCCGCAACCGTTTCTCCCTCCTCCGTGGCGACCGAAGCAATCACCCCGTCAATTGGCGCGGTGATCGTGGCGTAGGAAAGCTGAACATTCGCGTTTTCCAGGGCCGACTTGGCACGGGCAATCTCAGCCTTGGCTTGCCGCATATCTTCCCGGTAACGTGTTGTTGCCAGCTCGTGAGATTTGTGGGCCAACGCCAGTTGCGCCTCGGCCACCAGAAATCGCTCCTGCGCGGCGTCGTATTCTTCCTGGGAAACCGCGTTTTTCTCGGCCAACTCCTTTTGCCTTGCCAAGACCTTTTCGGTGTAGTTCCTGGTAGCTTGCCACTGACTCGTTTCCAGTTCCGCCTTCTCGATTTCCTTGGGCAGCAGCGACTGGACGGCGGCGAGTTTTGCCTCGTCCAAATCCAACTCCGCTTGACGCTGAGTCACAGTGGCTTCCAGGTCTGCTTTTTCCAGTTCGGCGATCACCTGTCCCTTGGTCACGGCATCGCCTATGTTCGCGCGCAAACGCTGGACCTTACCCGAAATCCTGGCTCCGACGCGAACCTCCGCGCCGACTTGGGGTTGGACCGCGCCAGTGGCGAGAACCATCGAGGAAAAATCTCGCCGAACCACCTCGATGGTCGTAGGATTTCCCTCGACACCGTCCGGGTGCCTATTGTTCTGCCACCACCATCCGAACGCGGCGCCACCGACGGCGAGAGCGATCAGAGCCAGAATCCAAGTTTTCATGCGTCTGCGGTTGGTAAATAATTCGATTGATTCCGGGGACGCCATACAATGGCACTAGGATAAGGGATTTTGCGCAAAAAGAAAGGCCGTCCTTGTCGATGAAAAGGTTGATCACAAATCCTTTTCTCGCAGGCAAGGAGGCCTATCGTGGTATGTATCGACTCGGGGGTG
>JAUWNG010000101.1 GCA_030612765.1 Planctomycetota bacterium | reverse complement strand
CCGCCACGCCCATCAACGAGCGTTCCAGATGAACGTCGCCGGCATGGATGAACCGAAATGGGCAAATCGACATGGGCGCCTCCGTGCGCGGGAATGCGTAGTCAAAAACGGCGGGCAAGCCCGCCCGCTACACATTCCCGCGCACGGAGGCACTCATGTCGATTTGCCCATTTCGGTTCATCCATGCCGGCGACTTTCATCTGGAACGGCCGCTGATGGGCGTGGCGGAAGTGCCCGACCATCTGACGGACTTGTTCCTCGAATCGCCGTTTTCGGCCGCGAAAGCGGTCTTCGACGCCGCGTTGGCCGAAGACGCCGACTTCGTTGTCCTTTCGGGCGGAATCTTGAACACGTCCGAGATCGGTCCGCGCGGGCCGATCTTCCTGGCCGAACAATTCGTCCGGCTGGCCGAACGTGGGATCGAAATCTTTTGGGCCGGTTCGATGATCGACCCGCCGGAGTCGTGGCCGGCGGCCGATAACCTTCCGCAAAACGTCCACTTTTTTCCTCGCGGCCGGGTCGAGGGGCTGCTAGTCCAGGGCGAAGCCGGGCCGTTGGCGCGAGTGGCGGGCGCCAGTTGCAATGCACAACGTCCCTGGCGGCCGGACGATTTCTCGCCAGACCCGGCCGGACTGTACACCGTCGCCGTCGCTCATGGCGAGGCCGACCCCGCGGCGCTGCGAGCTAGGGGAATAAACTACTGGGCACTCGGCGGACGGCACGATCGAAGCACGCCGCTCGGCGGTCCGTCGGTGGTCCACTACTGCGGCACCACTCAAGGCCGATGCCCCGAGGAAACCGGCGTCCACGGTTGCACGCTGGTCCAAGTGGACCAACAAGGTCAAACGCGGACCAGTCTGATCCCGACCGACTCGGTGCGTTGGATCGGCGAGAGGCTGTTGGTGGAGCAGACGACCACGCACGAGGAATTGGAGACCAGGCTTTGGGAGCGGCTGCAAGCGCTGCTGGAGACGATGCCTGCCGCCACGCTGCTCATTTCGTGGACGATTGCCGGCCAGGGGCCGTTGCTCGATCGGCTGCGGCGGGGAAAGCTGGCCGCCGATCTGATCGAACGGCTCCGCGGCGATTTCGGCTATCGCTCGCCGACCGCGTGGAGCGTGTCCCTGGAAGTCGAGGCAGCGGAAACCATGCCGCCGCAGTGGTACGAGCAGGAAACGATCCGCGGCGACTTTCTACGCGCCGTGCGTCTGTTTCAGATGAACGCGGACGAGCCGCTGGGGCTGGAGGAGTATCTGGCCGATGCGGACCGTGACGAAGAGTTGGCCGAGGCCGTCGCTTTTCCCAACGCAGCCGCCCGTGAAAGAGTGCTCCGCGAGACGGCGGCCCTGGGCGTCGACCTGTTGACCGGTGAGGAACCCAACGCATGAAAATCGCCAATTTCGAGGTTGAAGGTTACGGCGTTTGGAGCGGTCTGCGGGTCGAACGGCTTACCGACTCGCTGAACGTATTCTACGGCCCGAACGAGGCCGGCAAGACGACCTTGTTGCAGTTCATTCGCTCGATGCTCTATGGGTTTTCGCCG
This sequence comes from Planctomycetota bacterium, assembly GCA_030612765.1. Lineage (GTDB taxonomy): Bacteria > Planctomycetota > Planctomycetia > Pirellulales > Thermoguttaceae > JAHIKV01. Next base: position 13,341 of record JAUWNG010000101.1, on the reverse strand, counting down.
CGGCGGCGGCGGTATTTTCCGCCTTTGCACGGCGGTCGGCCCGGCGGAGCGATCGAAGTGGCCGGCCCAAACGGCCGCTTCCAGATCGAACGTTATTATATCGACACCGACGACGACGGCGCCCCGGGCGAGCAACTTACGCTGACCGCGCCGGACGGCACCCGCCAAGGCGAGCATTTCCTCAAGGTGCTGCTGTCGAACGTGGACGAGGCGGTATTCAACAACGTCTTCGCCATCGGCCTGCGAGAGATGCAAGAGCTTTCCACGCTTGGCGGCACCGACGCCGCGGAATTGCTCTATAACCTCACCGTCGGACTGGACCGCGTGTCGCTGGTCGACGTGCTGCGGGAGTTGGAAATCTCGCGGAACCGTCTTCTCGACGTCGAGGGCCGGCCGTGCCTCGTGTTGCAACTGTCGGCCGAGCGGCGGAAATTGCTGGCGGAGATCGAGGAGCTATCCTCAATCAACCATCGCTACGCCCGACTCGCCGCCGAGCACGGAGGGATCAACGCGGAAATCACGCGGTTCGAGGAGGAAGCGAATCGGGCGGAACGTCTCGCCGAGGTGATGGATCTGGCCACGGCGGTCCGCGACCGCTGGCAGCGGCGGGCCGAATTGGACGAGCAACTTGCCGCGCTCGGGCCGCCGAGGGACATGCCGCCGAGGGCGATCGAACGGCTTGACTCGCTGAACGCGCGAATCGACGAACGCCGGCAACGCATCGACCGCATCGCCGGGCAGCGAAAGGAACTGCGGCGCGAGTTTGCCTCGTTGGCGATCAACGAAGCGCTCCGGCGGCAGACCGCGCGGATCGAGGCCATAGTCGAGCAAGAGCCGTGGATTGCCCGATTGCAGTCGGAGATCGGCGAGTTGGAGGCGGAAATCGGCAAGCTGGAACCGGAATTGACCACCGAGGCCGCGCGGTTGGGATTGTCGAACGTACACGTCGCGCTGCCGTCGCCGTCGTCCGGCGAACTTAGGTCGCTTCGGGCGCCGGCCAGGACGTTGCGCGAGTCCCTGGGGCGGCTTAACGAGACGAAGCAGGAAGCCGAGTCGGCCCGGTCGGCCATCGAGTCGCTCAGCCGTCAGATTCAATCCTCGCTGACCGCGCTCGGCGAGCGCGATCTGACCGCGGCACTGGAACGAGCGGAGGGCGCCGTCTCGCAATCGCGCCGCCGGGTGCAGATCGACGAGCGAATCGAGCAACAAATTCGATACCAGACCGAGTTGGAGGATCGGAGCCGGCGTCTGGTCGACCGCCAACTGTTGCCGGCCTGGGTATTGATCGGTCTCGGCGCGATGTTCGTCGTGGGCGTGGTGTTGCTGTTGACCGGATTGTTCATGCCGGAATCGGTCGTCGGGACGGCGGGCTGGACCTTGGCCATCCTCGGACTGGCCGGCAGCGGCGCCGCCGCTTTCGCCAAGGTGATGCTCGAACGCTCCAACGTCCATCAACTCGACGCCTGCCGGAAACAACTTGAACTGGTCCGCGAGCAGATTCGGCAGGCCAACGAGGAACGGGACTTGCTGGATGCCCGGATGCCCGGCGAAGGTCCGGTCTCGAGCCGGTTGCAATCGGCGGAGCGGGAATTGGCGGCGCTCGAGGAGTTGAGTCCGTTGGACTTGCGCCGCGGCGTTGCCCGGCAAGAGACCGAGGCGGCTTCGCGTCGCGCGGTCGAGGCGCGGGAGGCAGTCGAGACGGCCCGACGTCGCTGGCGAGCGGCGCTCGCCGCGGCCGGGATGCCGGAGGACATCTCGCCGAAACAGTTGCGGCGCCTGACCCGCCACGGCGGTCGGATCGCCGACATGCAACGCCGCCTGAACGAGCGGCGCGAAGAGCTTCTCCGGCGGCGGCGCGAAATGGAATCGCTGGCCGCGCGGATCGCGCAGCTCGCGGCCGACGCCGGGGCAGTGGTCAGTGGTCAGTGGTCAGTAGTCAGTGCGAAACCGCAAGCGGCCGGCTTTTCCGATCCCCCATCCCCGACCCCCGATCCCCGAATCCCCAGCCTCCAGCCTCCAGCCTCCAGCCTTCCCCCCTCCCCCTTCGATCCGATCGGGCAACTCCGCTTGCTTTCGGAGGCGGCCGTCAAACAGCAGACGGCCGTCGCCCGGCGCGAGGCCATCCGCCGCCAGGCACGCCGCAACCGCGCCGCCGCGACCAGATATGAAGAATCCATCGGCCGGCTGAACCACCGCCGACGTGAATTGTTCATCGAGGCCGGAGTCAAGGACGAGCAAGAGTATCGCCGTCGGGCTTTGGAGCAGGCGCGTGGCGACGTGCTCCGCGGCCAGCGCGAGACGTTTACCCGCGAAATCGACTCCGCGCTGGCCTCGCGGTGTTCGGAAGAAGCGATCCGCCAACAACTCGACGACGCCGATGCGGCCGCATTGGACCAGCGCCGAGAGGAAATTCGCCGGCAAGTCTCCGTCGTGCGTGGGCAACTTGGCGGCCTGCTGGAGCGGCGGGGACGTTTGAGCGAACAACTCGAAACGCTGGCCGGCGACAAGCAACTCGCCTCGAAACGGCTCGAATTGGCCGTGTTGGAGAAGCGATTGCAGGACGCGGTGGCCCGCTGGCAGACGCTGGCGACGGCCAGCCGCGTTCTCGACGCGATCCGCGAAACTTACGAACAGCATCGTCAGCCGGAGACGTTGCGCGAGGCGTCGGGTTATTTGGAACGATTGACCCAGGGCCGCTACTGCCGCGTCTGGACGCCGTTGGGCGAGCATTCGCTGAGAGTAGACGACGCCGAGGGGCGCTCGTTGCCGGTCGAGGCGCTCAGCCGCGGCACCCGCGAGCAACTCTTCCTGAGTCTGCGGCTGGCGCTGGCGGGTTGCTACGCTCGACGCGGGGCGCAGTTGCCGTTGGTGTTGGACGACGTGCTGGTCAATTTCGACGCCGATCGGGCGAAGGCCGCGGTCGCCGTGTTGCGCGACTTCGCCGCGGCGGGTCATCAACTGCTGGTCTTCACCTGCCACGAACACATCCTGAAACTGTTCAAGTTGCTGAAGACGGCCGTCGGCCGATTGCCCGACAATTCCGAACCGGGGCAGGTCGTAACGCTCGAAGCCTGCAAGGTCGTGGAGACGCCGAAACGCGAGAAACGTTCCGCCGCTCCGCGTCGCGCGGCCGCCGCGAAGACGCGCAAACCGAAGTCCAAACCGAGGAACATCGCCGAGATCGAGGTCGTCGAAGACGAAGAGGAAGAACGGATCGACGACGATTCGTTGTGGGAAGAAGACGAAGCGGACGACGATGATTTAGACGACGCCGAAGACATAAACGCCGCGGCGTGATTCGATCATTGAGCCGGTAGGGTGCGTCCGTGACGCACCACAAACGAGAACATCGGTGCGTCGAGGACGCACCCTACTGTTCAGGCAAGTTCAGCGCGTCGGCGTCGGCGTAGCCCCCAGGATATCCAACCGAGATAGGCGTTCGCGCCCAGCGAGGCGAACAGCCCGAAAAGGGTCAACGTGAAAGGGAACCAGGGTTTGGCGGGCTGCTCGGTCGCGGCTTTCGGCGGCGGGGGTGGTTTCGGTTCGTCTTTCGCGGTGTTCTTCTCCGGTTGCATGTAGGTGGTCTGACGCCCGGCGAGCGGCTTGACGGCCGAGTTCGGCAGGAGAGGATTCGGCGGCAGTTGCGGCGGTTCGACGACGGCGGTTTGCACGGTCGGTATCTTGAGCGGCTTGTCTCGCGACAGCTTCTCGTCGCCGACGACGATGCGGAACGATCGGACTTTGCCCGCGTCCGGCATTACGTCGCTCTGGATCGGCTGGCCGTCGCGGAGCGCGTCGAGCGTTTGCCGGTTGAGTTGGATGATGTACTCCGAACCGCCGTCCGGCAACCGCTTCCAGCCGTAATCGACTCCCAGTGTTGCGACGGCGATGGAGATCAGCAGCACGTTCATGGAACCCTCCGGAGGGCTATGTTATTCGGGGTGGACATTGTTTAGCAGCCGCCGGTACGGCGGCTTGCGGCGGAATACAGGCCGCCGTTCCGGCGTCCGCTAAACATCTGACAGTTACATTCAATTATCCTCGCCGGCGGTGCGTTTCGCAAGGACGCCGTCTTGCCGTTCGAGGCGGGGGGGTGTATGCTGGAATGCGGCATGAACCTAGCTCTTTGGAAAAAGGCCATCTCCGACGCTTGGCTGACGCCGGCCATGCCCTTCGCTGCTCAGGGCGTGCCACCCAACTAACGGTAATCGCCGCCAAGCACGCATGTCTGAAGATCGACCCCATCGCCGGAAACGTTGGCTGCCGACCGCGATCAAACTGTCGATTGCCGCGTTGGTCGTCTGGTTTATCCACGGCACGATTATCGACGCCTGTGACGAACTCGGCGAGCAAAGCTTCCAAGTCGATTTCATTTGGCTGGCGGCGTCCGGCGGGTTGTATCTGCTCGGCACGCTGCCGTTCGCCCTGTTTTGGCATCGCACCCTGCAAACGCTTGGGCAACGAGTGGGATTCGGCAAGACGGTCCGGGCGTACTACATCGGACACCTGGGGAAATACGTCCCCGGCAAGGCAATGGTTGTCATTCTCCGCGCGGGTCTGCTTCGCGGTCCCGGAGTAGACGCTTCACTGGCCGTGGCAAGTATCTTCTACGAAACGCTCACCATGATGTCCACCGGCGCGCTGCTGGCGGCGTCCATCGTGGCCTTCTGGTTCAGCGGACAGCCGCTGTTGTTTTGGACGGCGTTGGGGATCATGGTCGTCGCCGGGCTGCCCACGCTGCCGCCGATTTTCAAACGCCTCGCTCGATTGGCGGGCGTCGGCAGAATGAACCCCGCCACGGTGGAGAAATTGGATAACCTCGGCTATGGAACCGTAATCCTCGGCTGGGTGCTGAATGCCATTGGATGGGCTATACTTGGATTGAGTTTTTGGGCCGTGCTGCGGGCAATGGGTTTGGGAGAAAACAATCCCTTCGGGCAGTTCCACCTCTACACCGCCGCCGTCTCGTTGGCTACCGTGGCGGGGTTCATCTCGATGATGCCGGGCGGGGCCGTGGTCAGAGAGGCGGTGCTGACTGAATTCATGATACCATACTTAGGAGGGGGTGCGGCCCTGATCGGCGCAATCCTGCTCCGATTGGTGTGGCTGGTGGCGGAGATGGTTATTTCGGGTATCCTGTATCTTGGCGGGAGGCGTTGGGGCGGCAGTTGTACTGCCGACCCGAATCGCAATCCATAGGGGGCGGCAATGCAACTGCCAACCCAGCAGTGCAGTCCAACCGAAACCCCAACAGTGTTTTCACGGCGTGGACGCCGGGGCTAAACGATTTTCCACTACCCACTATCCACTACCCACTACCCACTATCCACTACCCACTACCCACTATCCACTACCCACTACCCCACTACCCACTACCCCACCCATGTTGTCCGTCGTCATTCCCGTATTCAACGAAGCCGAATCTTTGGAGACTCTCTGGCACGAGCTGTCAGAGGTGGCCGCGTCCGAGGGGTATGACCTGGACGTGGTATTTATCGACGATGGTTCGACCGACGGCTCGTGGGATACGATCGGCCGTTTGGCCGAGGCCGACCGGCGGGTGAGCGGGATACGCTTCCGCCGCAACTTCGGCAAGGCGGCCGCACTGAGCGCCGGTTTCGAGCAGGCCCGCGGCGATCTGGTGATGACCCTCGACGCCGATCTTCAAGACGACCCGCGCGAGATTCCCCGCTTTCTGGCCGAAATGAAAAAAAATCTCGACGTGGTCAGCGGGTGGAAAAAGGTCCGGCACGATCCCTGGCACAAGGTCCTGCCGTCGCGGGTGTTCAATTGGATGGTCAGCCGTTTGACGGGCGTGTGGCTGCACGACCACAACTGCGGCATGAAGTGCTACCGCCGCGAAATATTCGAGGAAGTACGGCTCTACGGCGAGTTGCATCGGTTCGTGCCGGTTCTGGCTGCCGCCCGAGGATTCCGCACCGGCGAGATCGTCATCAACCACCGGCCGCGCAAGTTCGGCCGCTCGAAATACGGAGCGAGCCGGATCATCAAGGGCTTTATGGACCTTTTGACCGTCAAATTCCTTACCGGTTTCGGCCAGCGTCCCCAGCACCTGCTGGGCACGGTAGGCCTGGGTTCATTCACGCTCGGCGCGTTGTGGTTGACCTATTTAACGGCCCTCTGGATCATTTCGCGCGTGGAGATGTTCGGCATGGATCCGGTCCATCTTCAACAACGCCCCGCCGTGCTCTATTCAATCGGTTTGATGTTGCTGGGAAGCCAACTGATGTCGATTGGTTTTCTGGCCGAATTGTTTATCGCTTACCAAGCCCCGGATCGCCGGGGCTATTCGATCCGCAAACGCACCCCGCCTGGACAATGAACGATTCCCACGACAATTGCCGCGTAAAGCTCCGCTGGAGCGTTTATTTTCTGTTGATCTGCATCTCCGTCGGCGCGATGCTGGGCCATATTCTGGCGGTCGATTCGGTCGACAGGATCGGCTTGGAAAAAAACCGCCTGGCGAAGATAGAAGGCACACTGGAAAAAAAGAGGGCCGCCCTGGAGAAAAAAGGCGTCTCCGGCGAGAAGCTCGAGCGGGAACTCGACCGGACCGAGGCCAAGTTGCGGCGCAGCGCCGTTTTGCGGCGGCCTTTTCTCAGCGCAAACGACCGCAGCCGGTGGTGTACGGTCCGAGCGCTGGTCGAAGAGGACATGCGCACCCCGGGCGCGCCATACGCCATCGACAAGGTGATCCAGGAGCCGAACTGGGACACCATCGACATGGTCAAGCACGACGGCCGCCTCTATTCGAGCAAGCCGCCGCTGCTGCCGACGCTGATGGCGGCCGTCTACTGGCCGATTCACCACTTGACCGGAGCGGACCTGGGCACGCACCCCCGCGAAATCGGCCGCTTCATGCTGGTTTTGTTCAACGTCGTTCCGCTGGTAATTTACTTCCTGCTGCTGGCCCGACTGGTCGAGCGTTTCGGGACGACCGACTGGGGGCGGCTGTTCGTGATGGCGGCCTGCTGTTTCGGCACTTTCTTGACGACTTTCGCCGTGGTGATCAACAACCACCTGCCGGCGGCGGTCTGTGCGTTGGCGGCCCTTTACGCGACTGCCCGAATATGGTTCGACGACGAGCGTCGGCTGCGTTATTTCGTCGTTGCCGGATTGTTCGCCGCGTTGGCGGCGGCCAACGAGTTGCCCGCCATGTCGCTGCTGGCGGCGTTGGGCGTGGCGTTGTTGCTGAAGGCGCCGCGGCCGACGCTGCTGGCGTTTGTCCCGGCCGTGTTGTTGGTGGCGGCGGGGTTTTTCGGCACGAATTGGATCGCCCACGGCACGCTCAAGCCGCCCTACGCACATCGTAGCGGCGAAGGGAAAGACAATTGGTATGAATACACCTACCAACGGAGCGGCAGAACCATCGAAAGCTATTGGATGAGCCATGGGAAAAACACCAGAGGCGTCGATCAGGGCGAGCCGTCGCCGGCAATCTACGCTCTGAACGTGTTGGTGGGGCACCACGGCATCTTCAGTCTGACGCCCGTTTGGTTGCTGAGTGTCGCCGGCATGGGCGTGTGGATGTTGCGCAGGGGCGATCCGCGGTTGCGGTGGGGCGCGGCCGGCGTGGCCGCGATCTCGCTGGCCTGCCTGGCGTTCTATCTGGGCCAACCGGTAATCAACCGAAACTACGGCGGTATGACCTGCGGGTTGCGGTGGATGTTTTGGCTCACGCCGCTGTGGTTGCTTGTAATGCTGCCCGCGGTCGATTTTCTTGCCTCTCGTCGATGGACCCGCGGCCTGTCGCTGGCGTTGCTGACCTTTTCGGTCCTCTCGGTCAGCTACCCGACGTGGAACCCCTGGACGCATCCCTGGTTGATGGATTTTTCACAATATATTGGTTGGGTGCAATAATGACCGCGCCAGTGGTCGAAGCCAATCTGAACGACCCGGTGGTGCAGCACATGCGCGCGGAGGTTGCCCGGCTGCACGTCGGCCATACGGTGGGGGAAACTCTGGCCGAGCTGCGCCGGCGGCCGCCGCCGGCGCGGATTGTCTATTTCTACGTGGTCGACGATGAGAACCGGCTGAAGGGCGTGATTCCCGCGCGATCGCTGTTGCTCAGTCCGCCCGAGGCCCGTATCGCCGAAATCATGTTGCCGAACGTGGTTGCGGTACCGGTCGGCGCGACGGTGCTCGATGCCTGCGAGTTTTTCGTGCTGCACCGGTTCCTGGCCTTTCCAGTGGTCGATTCCGAGAAACGGCTGGTCGGTGCGATCGACGTGGAACTTTATACCGACGAGTTGCTCGAGTTGAGCGGTGGAATTAACGACGATCTATTTCAATTGGTGGGCGTGCATCTGGCCCGGGCGCGCCAGCCGGGCGCGGTGGCCGCCTTCCGCATGCGGTTTCCCTGGCTGGTCTGCAACATCGCGGGCGGAATCGCCGCGGCGATGCTCAGCGGAATCTTCCGCGAACAACTCGAACGGGTCGTGGCCCTGGTGCTGTTCATCCCTGTCGTTTTGGCGCTGGCCGAAAGCGTCAGCATCCAATCGGTCAGCCTGGCGTTGCAGTTGCTTCACGGCCGGTCGCCGTCGTGGGCATCGATTCTGAAAAAGCTGCGGCGAGAGCTTCTCATCGGGTTGATGCTCGGCGCGGCCGGCGGCTTGGTCGTGGGGATGGCGGCCCTCGCCTGGCTCGGCCAGCCACGCTTGGCGCTAAGCGTGTTGGGCGGAATCGCCGCCGGCGTGACCGCCGCCGCCCTGCTCGGCGCCGCCACCCCAAACCTGCTCCGCCGCTTCAAGCTCGATCCGCAAGTCGCCGCCGGGCCGATCGTTTTGGCCGCCACCGACCTGATAACTCTGCTCTGCTACTTCAACGTCGCACGATGGCTATTACCCTGATTGCGTCCGAGCAAACAATGTGACGGTCAGGGGCTTGCGGTCAGCTTACGCGACACTGCCGCAGGGCTTCGTAGGCCGCCACGGCGACACTGACCGATAGATTCAAGCTGCGGGCTTCGGCTTTCATCGGGATACGGAGGCAGCGGTCCGCGTGCTTCTCGATAAGTCCGCCGGGCAGCCCCGTCGATTCGTCGCCGAAGACCAACCCGTCGCCGGGTAGGAAAACGGCTTCCGTGTACTCCCGCGCGGCATGTTTAGTGAAGAGCCAAAGTCGGCTGCCGGCCAATCGGCCCTCGAGCGCGGCCCAATCGTCCACCACATCGTAATCCAGGTGTTGCCAATAGTCCAACCCGGCGCGGCGCCGGCGGCGGTCATCCAGCCGGAACCCCAAGGGGCGCACCAACCATAACTTTGCCCCCAACGCCACGCAGGTCCGGCCCACGTTCCCGGTGTTCTCGGGTATCTCCGGCTGATGGAGAACGATATGCAGCGGCGGCAATTGGTCATTGAACATTGGACATTGGACATTTGAAGATGTCAAAACCAGGCGACGGCAATGACCAATGACCAATGTTCAATGACCAATGACTATGTTGCCCCCTCCCCGACTTCGGCTGTGCCATCTTCGGCCACCGGCGGCACGACCCAAACCTTCACTTCCGCGTTGATTTCCACGTTTGGCGCTGAGCCTGTTGGGCGAAATCGCCGCCGGGTCCGTAGTGTTGGCCGTAACCGATGTAATCACGTTGCTCTGCTATTTCAATGTCGCACGATGGCTCTTGAGCTGATCTTGCCCGCGCCCATATTTACGGCGTTTCCTTTTCTTTCGCCGGTTCTTTCGTCGGATCCCACTTGCGGATGCGCACGTTGCTGACGGTCACCTTAAGAATGGGATATAAATGAGTATTGCAACCGATGTTCAGATTGCTCGAAGGGCGGAAATTCCGATCACGGTGATCGAAGCATAATTCGTCGTTCATATAGAGCACGGCGCGGCCGTCGGCGAGCTGGATCCGGAAACGGCTGGTCTTATACAGCCCCGTCGCCTTCTCCTTTGTTTTCCCCATTATTCCCACGCCGGCCTTGCGACTATCCGTATTCACGTAAAACTTGTGAAGAATGACGCCCTGGTTTCGTTGCGGGACGAACAATCCGAGAATTATTTTCCCTGGAAGAATTGCGGAAAGCCTTATTTCAAACTCGATTTCCAGCGGTACCGGAGGGACAGCGACGAGGCGCAGCATGACTCTGCTGTACGGTTTATGGGCGATGCCAACTACGGAGCGATCGTTTTTCACCGACCATACCCCTGATACGTCCGTCCAGTTGAGTTTGTTGGCGTTGAACTTCTTCTCGACCCATTTGCCGGAGTTAAACGCCATGTAGTCGTCCACCGCGTCGATCCAACTCTGGCAATATGCCTTCGACTGCCGATTGTCGTCGGCTTCGAGGGCTTTCTTGAAAGAGTCTCGCGCTTCCTGGAGGACCGCATTGGATAGCGGTTGCGATCCATTGCCGAACAATTTCCGGGCTTTCACGATATCCGAGGAGCCTTTTCCGCTCATCGCGCAGGTTGTCGCCAGTGCATTCTCAAGACCTCCGCTCCAGCTCGCAAAGGTTTTGCGGTTAAGACGATCGCCCAGTTCGTCGAGCAGCCGCCGGGCGTCGGCGTATTCTCCAGCGAGTCCGGCAACGGCGGCATGGATGCTCATCACGCTGGGTTTGGTCAGATACAATCGCTTCCCTACGGCGCGGGAAGGCTCGCGGGCCATGCCTTCCAGCACTCGCTTGACCTTGGCGTAGACGCCGGAACGTTTCCACACTTTGTTTTCTCCCCCCAGTTCTTCATCGATGTTGCGGAGTTCCAGCAGCAAAAAGAAGGGAACATTTGTTTCGTAGCGCTCGGTGTCCGCGCATTCGCAGCCGAATCGGTACATCGCTGAATGGCTGCCGCCCCAGCGCGGGCGCAATTTCCACCGCAGATTATCGTAGGCCGGTAGGTAGTCCATCTGCGCGGCCACCGCTCGGTCGAACCACTCTCTGGGCGACAGGTCGCTTCCGCCCGCTGTAGCCACCGCAATCATGTCGCCGGCGGCCTCGGGAAACTCGGGCCGCAACTTCCACGCCTTCTCGTAGTGTTTCGCGGCCTTTTTCAGGTTTTCATGGAACAGTCGGAAGCCCTCCGGTTTTACACTGGAGGCGTAGCCGCCGCCGCGATGGTGCCAAGCCAGCGCGTAGTAGTAGCGCCCCGCGATCATGTCGAGGGTCCAAGGATCGGCTTTCGGCAGCTTTTTACAGGCATTGTTGATCGCCTCGGAATCCTGCCACTTGTGGATGTTACAGATCGGCGACAACTCCCGTAACACGATTCGCTGTCCTTCAGGGCCGATCGTCGCATCGTCCACCCGCGCCGCCGCCAGCTTTATGACCTCCTTGCGCAATTCATTCCATCGCGGCACATTGCTAAAATTTTCCCCGACTCTGCCGTATGCAAATATCGCCATCCGACGACATTCGGGCGGGTAGTCCGATTTTCGCAGGGCGTCGACGGCCCGCTGTAAGGTCGAAAAGGCTTTCTCGTACCTTTGGGGCTTAGAGATGATTTTCGCATAGTAGGATTTGACCAACGGGTCTTTGCATCCTTGCTCGATCAGTTTTTTGCCCATCGCCACCGTCTTGGCAGGGCCAGGCCCTCGTCCGCGGGGCAATTCGCCAAGCTGCACAACACGCAAAAATTCCTCCGCCTGCGGACGAAGGGATTCCGGATCTTTGGTGTACTTGCGATATGCGTCGATGTCTCGCTGCCACAGTTTTAGAGCCTCGTCGCACTCATCCACGCAACTGGGGGTTGTCTTGTCCTTGGGGATGGGTTTCTGACCGACTGCATCCCCCGCGTTTCCAAACAGAAAAATACACGTCAACAGATACAGACCACTGAAGTTGTGTCGCTTCACGGTAATGACTCCTTATATAATGAAAATGCCGCTGACTGGGAGCGTGTTCGTAAATAGAGACAATCGTATTTAGCCCCGGGTGAATACACCCCGGGGCAAACGGTTTTCCATGTTCAACTTGCCGTTACATACCCAGGCTCTCGCCCCGCAGACCCATTTGGTAAAGCGTCTCGATCTCCGCGTCCGACAGCGCCCGGGGGTAAACCGCCAACTCGTCAACAAGGCCGCCGCCGGGACCATACCTTTTTTCCACCCACCCATCATGGCCTGCTCCGACCGATGAAAACCCCGAATTGTTGGAATACGTCATCTGTAGATTGCGCGAGCAAGAGCTATCGTTGACCCTGATGGTTAGCTCGCCCTTGTCCAACTTGTCGCCTTTGACCAGTCTCAGGGCCACAAATACCCATTGATTTGCCGGAACCAATCCTTCGGACGTGTTCGTACGCATCCAGTTGCCAACCCGCTCATGGTGCCACGAACGGACCATAATAGCGCCGTTTGTCTGCGCATCGACGGAAAAAATAGTGCCGTTTGCGCTCTCACCGTAGATCCAAAGGTGTTCCTTGTCCTTTCGATTGACCCATGCGGTGACGGTGTACTCCGGCTGTCGATTGACAATGTGCCCCGGGATGCGCACTTCCGAGCCGTCCACTATGGATATGGCGCCGCCGACCTTGCCGTCCGGCGTGTATTGGGCCGTAATGTCTTTCCCGTTGTTGCGGCCGGTCAGGCTTCGTATCCTGAAAATTATTCCGGAGACTTCCAGCAGGGTGTTCTTGTCGAAGGTCATCAGCAGCGCGGCGCCCGGCGGGACTTTTGGGTTCGGCTTGGGAGGCTGCTCGGCGGCCGGCGCCGGTTTCGCCGCGACGCTCGGCGCCGCCCCGGGAGGCGCCGACTGGGGGAGGTCGGTGGGAACGTTCGGCCGGGGCCGGGGCAGAACCAGCAGCAACAACGCCACCGCCAGCAGGCCAGCCCCGCCGATCGCCGCCGGCAGCAACCACCGCCGGGCCTTCGGACGCGGCAGGCCCCCCTCCAGCCGCTGTTGGGCTACGGCCGCTTGAAGACGAGCCTTCATCACCTCCTGCTGGCTGCACAGCCGGGCCAGCGTGGCGTCGGCCTTGCCCAATTGCCGCTCCAGGTCAGACGCCGCCTGCTGCTGCAATTCGTGCTGCGACCGCAACGCCGTCACCTGCTCTTCACACTCGCTCTGCTTCGCCAGCGCCGCTTGCTTCCGCTGCTGGTCGGCGGCCGATTCCGCCGCGGCTATCGCCGCCGACGCCGCCGACTGGTTCGACTCGATCTGTTGCGACAAATCCGCCTCGATCGCACGCGCCTCGTCCAACAACTTCGCCAACCGATTGCGACGCCGTCGGTAGTGGGCCACCGCCGCGTCCAACTGCTGCGTCGTCCCTTGCATCTGCTGGACGTATTCCGGCGCGTGGCGGCGGAACATCGTCGCCGCCCAGTCCCGAACGACTTGAACGCGACCCGGATCGAGCAACCGCGCCAAACCC
>JAUWNG010000142.1 GCA_030612765.1 Planctomycetota bacterium | reverse complement strand
TTGGAAAATCGCTTGACCGCCGCGAAAATGGGACTGTCCCCCTTGCGCCGCGGGAAGGGGACAGGTCCATGTTTTCGGCCAACCGTTTGCCCGCAAAATGCGTTTTTCGGCCGAAAAATGGACCAGTCCCCAGCCAACCCGTGAACGCTTACCCGCCCGGCTTGCTACGCAAGTTCCCGCTCGATCTGCTCCAATGTCTTGCCTTTGGTCTCCGGCAGGCGGAAGAAAATGAAGAAGAAACCCGCCAGGCAGATTCCGGCGTAGAGCCAGAAGGTGTTGCCGATGCCGAGCGATTCTTTCAAGAGCGGAAAAGTGAAGGTCAAGACGAAACAGCCGGCCCAGAGCGCGAACACCGAGACCGACATCGCCGCTCCGCGAATCCGGTTGGGAAATATCTCGGAGAGGATTACCCAAACGACGGGGGCCAGAGTGCATGAGTAACAGGCCATGGCCGTTAATACCAGGATCAAGATCGGAGTGCCCGTTACCTCGTAACGAAAGCTGCCGCCGATCAGAACGTAGATGACGGCCAATCCGGCGGCCCCGGCCAGCATCAGCGCGCGGCGCCCGATCCGGTCTACCGAAAAGATCGCCACGAAAGTAAACACCAGACAGACCGCGCCGGTGGCGATGATGTTCAGCAAGGTGTCGCTGACGCCGTAGTCGGCGGCGCGGAAGATTTCCTCCGCGTAATTGAATATCACGTTGATGCCGCACCATTGCTGGAACACCGCCAGCGTAATGCCGAGCAGCAGAATCTTCCTCATCCTCGGTTCGAGCAACTCGCGGAAATCGACCTTCTCGATCTCACCCTCCAGCGTCTCTTCGATGTCGGTCAACGCCCGCGTGGCATAGGCATCGCCTCCGATGCGGGCCAGAACATCGCGTGCTTTGTCGTGTTTCCCGTTCTTTGCCAACCACCGCGGACTTTCTGGAACGGCAAACATGAACACCAGGAAAAAAAAGGCGGGCACGGCAGTCACCCCGAACATCCAACGCCAACCCATCTGACCGTTCCACGATTGGAGAATCTCCAGGTCGGTCGCGCCCTTGGCCACCGTTTCGGCGATCAGATAATTCACGATCTGAGCAGCCAGGATGCCCGTGATTATCGTCAACTGATTGACCGAGACGAACATCCCGCGCACCCGGGCGGGAGAAACCTCGGCGATGTACATGGGCGAAAGGGTCGAAGCCATGCCAATCGCCACTCCGCCCAGCAGGCGCCAGCAGACGAACGTGGAAAACGCGTTCGCCATACCCGTTCCGATCGATGTGACGGTAAACAGAAACGCGGCCAGGAGCAAGAGCCGCTTGCGGCCGAACTTGTCGCTCAACATGCCGGAGAGGATAGCGCCCAGCAAACATCCGACCAGGGCGCAACTGTTTGCCCAGCCCTTCTCGAAAGCGGAGGTCAGATGGAAGTATCGCTCGAAAAACGGCTTGGCGCCGCCGATAACCACCCAATCGTATCCGAACAACAGACCTCCCATCGCGGCCACCAGACAAATCCGCCAGATGTAACCCATGCGATAGTCGGTCTGCTTATGCATTGTAAGCTCCGGGGTTTGTGCGAGCGTGAGGATCGTCTTGCAACGGGAAAGAAGCCCCAACTTTAACGACTGGGCGAGCGACATTCAAGCCGTGGCAGCATTTTCTCAATCGCCCGCTCCACTTCCCGCGGATCGATGGGGGCGTCGCCGGCGGCGAAGGTTCGGAGCAAATTGCCCTGGCGGTCGTAGAGTCGCAGGTGCGGAAGGGCGCCGTCCTCGAAACGGAAGGCGGCAAAAGCCTCGGGGCCCACGCCGTAGCGGGCCAGATAGTTCTCCGTCGTCGCGCCGTGCCGGCCGAGTAACCGGCGGACCGCCGATTCGTTGTCGGGATCGTCCAGACTGACGGTGACGACGACCAGCCCTCGATCGCGGAAGCGGTTTTGCAACTCGACGGTGTGGGGCAGCATCTCCACGCACGGCCCGCACCACGTGGCCCAGAAGTCGACCAGCACCACCTTGCCCCGGTGTTTTTCCAGCAGCCGGTCCAGCGCCGGGGCGTCGATCTCCCGAAGCGGCGCCTCGGCGAGTGGTTTTGGTCGAGAATCTCTCCCGCACGCCGAGCAAACGAGGATCGCTGCCATCAACAGCGGCAACGCGACGTGATGGACAGTGTAGCAGGCACACTCCGTGTGCCGTCGGCAAACATTTGTAATTGGATGGCGGCTGTCGCTCATGGAATCGAATACCCAGTAGCGCCGCTTGTGGAGCAAACGGCACACGGAGTGTGCCTGCTACGTTGCAGTCATTCGTACTTTATGCTGCAACCAAATTGCTTGATTATCGTCTCCGACGGTTTCTTGCCGGCCAGCAGCGCGTCCAAGGCGTCGCGGAGGTGGTGTTTCTTGACTTTTCCGGCACTCATGTTGTCGTCGATCGCGCCCATGTATGCGATCTTCCGTTTCCCATCGAGCACGAACACGTGGGGGGTCACCTTCGCGCCGTAGTCGTGGCCGATCTTTTGCGAGGAATCGTAGAGATACGGGAAGTTGAAGCCCTTTTCCTTTGCCCGCTTTTTCATCTCGTCCAGGCGGTCGGCCGGCATGTTGTTCACGTTGACGGCGACCAACTGTACCCCCTTCGGCCCATAGTCTTTCTGCAAGGCCACCAATCGCTCCTCGTACGCCACGGCCACCGGGCAGTGGTTGCAGGTGAACACCACGACCACCAGCCGGGCGTCCGCGTAATCGGCCAAGCCGTGCGGCTTGTCGTCGATGCCGACGATGTCCGTGAAGTCGGGGGCGGGCCGTCCAATGGTCAAGTCCGCCGCATTGGCCCCGGCGGCGAGGATGGCCGTCAATGCCGCCAGCAAACAAACGCGTCTTGTCGTCAACGTCATATCGAGGGTCTCCTTGAGTCTGAATTTGCGTAATTGCGGCCGCTCGGCGGTTTTTCAAGCGAGTCGCACTCTAATCATTATTGGATCGCGGCATCGAGTCTGGCAAGCCTACCCGTCGGACAAAACGACCCCCCCTGTAGCCGTATTTTCGCCCGTCCAATGTTGTCGGCGGGGTTTCTTGGGTGGAATTCTTACGCCGATTATGGCATACTATCGTTTGTCGAGCCTATTTTCTTATCCAGTATCCATGATGGCTTTTCTGTTGGAGGTGCGGGCATGGCAGACAAGAGAGACGTCTTTGACAATGAGTCTCCGTCGCGCAACAACGAACCCCGACTGTCGCACTCGCTGGACAAAGGACCGGACCCGAACAGCATCGGCGAGGCACCCGTCGGGAAGAGAAGAGCGAGGGGGAAATCGAAGCAAGTTCCGTGGTTTAAGAACCCCGAGGTGGTCAAGGTGGTGGTGGCCGGCACGGTGGTGCTGGTGGTGGTGCTGATCGTTCTCGTTTGGCAGTTTGGATTGTTCGGCGGCTCAAGTCAGTCGAAACCGCCGGTTGCCGCCGCGCAGCCAACCCCCCAACCGCCGCCGACCTCCGATCCGCAGCAGCAAGATCCACAACCGCCGTCGCCGGGAACTCAACCCATGCTACCCGAGCAGAGACCGGTGCAAGAGCCGACTGTCGAGGAGCCGCCTCGGGAGCAGAAGCCGCCCTTACCGGAAAACGTGGCTGATTGGAAACCGGAGCACTATTTCCGCGCGCGACAGGAAAACGATCCGAAACTGCTGGAGGCGGTCGCTTATCTGGGCAAAACTTTTGTGGGCAGTAAACCTACAGCCGAAGGGTTGACCAAGTTGCTGAAGCCGCTTCCGCCCGAAGAGCCGGCGGAGCAGCCCGCCCCCGGCCAGAATCCGCCGGGCACCGCGGGCGTCTTGCCGTCTGGCCCAACCGAGCTTGCGCCGCCCGGCGCGCCTGGCGCTACACTTCCTGGTGTTCCCGGCATTGCGCCGCCCGGCATGCAAGAGTTCGGACCCCCTGGCGCGCCAGGCATTGTGCAGCCTCCTCCGAGCGGTTTACTCCCTCCGAACATCAATCGGCCCATTCCCGGCATGTCTCCTTACAATCCGGGAAACCTGACGGGGCTGGTCGAGGCCATCGTCGCCGCGCTGGGCAACAACGGCAGCGAGGTAGCCCAAAACACGATCGAACAAGTCCTCTCCGGCACGTTTAAGACGGACGACGACAAAGCGGCGGTGGAGGCGGCGTTGAAGGCGCTTTTGGCCCATCCCGGCCGGGAGAACGACGCCTTGATGCTCCGCGTTCTGACCGAGCCTGACGTTCTTCGCCCCAACGACCGCCAAGGGCCATGGCCCGCGAAAGAATTGCAGGCCAAGGCGCTCGAGCTGACCAAGCAGTCCGCCTCCAGTGGACTCCGCCTCGAATTGGCCAAGGCCCTGGTCGAACATCGCGTGATACTGGACCCCAAGGATCCGATGCACGAGTTCCTCCTGGCGTTCAACCCGCTCAATTGCGATGCCCAGTTGACGCTCTACGAGAAGGCCGATCCGACCGCGGAACTGGAAACAAGGTTGGAAGATCAGTTCCTGGTGTACAGCTCCCTGGCAATGGCCCGATATTTGGACATTCCCGATAAGTTTAAGCAGTCCACTCCCGGCGTCGGCGTCCCCGGCATGTACGCGGGCCGGCCGGGCGAGTTGCTCGGCGGGTTCGACCTGCCCGGCGATCGGTTGACCGGACCGGGACGCAATCCCGGCATGCCGCCCGGTATTTCGCCCGGCCCCGGCGGGAATGTCGGTTCCACGGCGGACAATCCGGACGACGATCTGGCGCCGCGGTTGGCCGCCGGACTGTGGTCCCGAGGATTCCTCGACTTGCTGGAGCCTAAGCTGACCACTCGCGCCCTGGACTCGCTGGAGAAAAAGCCGAAGTTGGTGTTGTTGGCCGGCACGATTCCCCAGGACTCCACCCGCGCATTGCTGAATACTCTGTTGCGCAAGCGTTGGGATGACGGTCCAAAATCCCTGGAAACCGCCGGCCTGACCGGGAATGTCGTTACCGATCCCGGGCTGTTGACGTTGATAAAAATGTTGCATCGTAGAGGTTCCAAGGCGACGGCCCGAGGTACGCCAAGAGCGACGCGCCCCGCCGGGGGCGCCCTCAACAAGCGCATTGAAGAGGCCCAAAAGAAACAGCAAACCGCGGAGGAGTGGATGGACCTCTCTTCCAGAATGGTCGCCGTGTGGTGTAAGCGGTTCCACGCCGCCGCTCAGGCCCGGCAGAAGGTCGCCGAGGATTCGGAGACCGACTCCTTGACGATCCCGCTGAAGCTCCCCAAGGGTTTCGAGCTAAGTCCCAATGCCAGAGTGACCGCCTCTTTCCACTTGGTCTGGCCGGACGAAGCGCCGCCGGAGATTGCCAAGCTCAATCCCGGTTGGCTGGAGGTGTATTACGTCCGCGTCGAGGAGGTCAACAAACTGCGGACGGCCACGGCCTATTACAGCCGGCAAGCCGATCTCCGATCGTCCGACGCCCGGACCATCGACAAGAGCACCTGGTTCGACAAAGTCCGGATAGGCTCGCAAAAGGACCGGCGTCGATCGCTCGACGTGCTGATTACGCCCCCCGAGAACTACGTCCCCGCCGACAAGCCCAGGGACGAGGACGAAACCGATTTGATCATCGAAATCCTGTCGGTCGAGATCAAGGATCCGAACAAGTAGCGGTGGCATATCCGAAACGGGGTCTCGGCCGGGCGGGTTTCACGCCCGCTGGAACCTCACGTCTTTTCGCGGCACACTGAAAAACGCGGGTTAGTTCCCCGTAAGCCGAATCACCGAAATCGTGTGCGGCTTATCGTGCTTGGTGTTTTTCAGCCCGGGGAAGGGCATGTCGAAGTTCGCGATGATCAGGTCGTCGCCGCGAATGGCCGTCTCACAAGGCTGGTCCAAGAGGCCATCAGCGCCATTGGTGTCGTCGTTTTCCCACAGCGTCGCGATCGAGTTGTCCTTGGTATCGAAGACCATAATGGCGTTCCGCGCCGAGTCGGCTATATATATCTTGTCGGTGCGCACGTCGCAGAACATGCCGTCGCAGCATACCAATTGCGGCCGCCCGGCGATCCGCTCCTGCGACTTGACCGAGCCATCCGGGTTGAACGTGACTTTGAAGAGTTGCCCATCGCCGAAGTGGCCGTAATACAGGTTGCCCTTGCTGTCGAAGGTCAGGCCGTCGGCGCCGGCAATGTCGTTGCCGCGCTCCGAAAACGGCTTCGTCACCGACGTGACCAGCAAGTGGGGATCGTCTTCTCCCTTGGGTTTGAACATGACCGGTCCCTTCCGCATCTCGGCCAGCGGGATGCGGTATACGCCGCTCATGGGCTTGTCGGCCAAGTCGAAGAACGTCTCGGTGACGAACATGTTGTCGCCGTTGAACATGACGGCGTTGGAAAGCTTGAAGCCGTCCACGACGACATCCGCATCGACTGGCTTGCCGTCCTTGATGTTCACGCGGATCACCCGCGACCAGCGATGCTTCTTGTCCTTGTCGTTGAAATACTGATTGTCGGCATAATACAGGTTCCCATCGGGACCGAAGTCCATGCCCATCGGATGGGCACGGCCGGTCTCGGGGTGTTTCGGGCATTTGTCGAAATAGACCTCCCATCTATTGTTCGGGGTAATCTGGATCAACTTGCCGGGATATTTCATGTCATTGAAGTTTGGGCAAGCGACGATCATATTATTCGTCTTCTTGTCCAACCGCATGCCGTCGGGGGTGTTAAGCTCGTCGGGGAACGATAGCAGAAGCCGGGGGCGGAATCGTTGCTGCCGGGCGGAGGTCTGTTTTGCCGCGACGCCGACGTTTGCTTTCAGTTCCTCGCCGGCCAGGACGGCTTCCGCCAACAGGCCGCAGACCAACCATGCACCCATCCAGTATTTCGTGTTTCGGAACGTCATGAGGTATTATCCTTGGATTTGAAACGATGGTGAATTGCGGTAAGTGTCAAATCGAGATCGCCACGCCGGCATTCTGTAGAGCAAATTGCAGTTTGGCAATGTCCACGTCGCGCGGTCCGATATGCTGAGCCACGGCCATTGCCGCAGCGGCGCCGGCCGCTTGGCCGAGGGTCATCATGGTGCGACTGAGCCGGCAACTTGACGCTGCAATGTGGGAAAAACTGGCCGCGCGGCTGGCAATCATCAGGTTCCGTGTCCCCTTGGGCAATAGGCATCCGTAGGGGGTGCCGTAGGGACCGTTTGGCAACTCGTACAGCCGGCCCTTGTGGCCGTGGAGATCGACGGCGTGGTCGCTGACGGCAATGATGTCCCTCCGCGGTTGCTTCCTCACGCCGGCTCGGCAGTCGTTCTCGTTCAGCACGTACTCGCCGATAATCCGGCGGGTTTCGCGCACCCCGATCCGCGGCGCAATGCCCGAAATCGACCACGTGCCATAACCCTTGCCTTTCACCGGCCATGCCCATCCGCTGTCGGGCGACAGATTCTGCAATTGATAAAAATGCGACATAACCCGGCGATGAGCCTCGCGCATCAACTCGCTGTACTCCATGCACAAGACTGCGTTGCCGCCGATCATGCCGACGGGGTTCAGCAGCAAATCCCCGTTGGGCATCTTTACGATATGAACCGGCAGCGGGCAGCTATCCTCCTTTACGCCTTCGGGCAGATACGGCTTCTGCTTCACCCCCGTGTCCGTAATCCGGTAGCAGAGAGTCAGTCCATTGAGAGACATTTCAGCCTTTTCCGGCGCCGTCGGTTCGTTATAGAGCGACTTTGGATCCTCGCCCATGTGATACTCGCAACCGGCATCGGCGCAGACGTCGCCGTCGGCCGTACAGTCGATGAATACGTCGGCCTCGATCAACATCCGTTTGCCGGAAAACCAGGCTTCGACGGCCTTGACCGCGTCGTTCTCCATCCGCGCGCGGCAGAACGTCGTATTCAGCAACGTCCGGCATCGCCCCGTGGCGTCGAGCGTTTTTCGGGCGACGTAGTCCAACGCGCGTGGCTCGAACGGCAAACCGTGACCGCCGCGGCGAGGCGCGCCTTCGTCGTAGTTGGAAAATGTGACGGCCAGAGGATCCTTTTTCATGGCCGTGTAAAGATCGCGGGGAATGCCATTCGCGCCCGAGACCGGCGCCCAGGAGTGAACCCAGGCCATGGTGGAAGTGCCGCCGAGGACGGATTCACGTTCGAGTAGCACGACCTTGGCGCCCGCACGCGCGGTGGCCAGCGCCGCCCCAATACCCCCGCTTCCACCGCCGATGACGCAAACCCGGGTTTTTATGGTTTCGTCCGGCGAGGTCTCGCGCCGGTCCGAGGAAGTCACCTGCCCAACTGCGATCGCCGGGAATCCACAGACGGCGCTCGCGCCTGCAATCAGGGTTTTCGCGGCAGTGCGACGGTTACAGATCAATGCCCCAACTCCTTAAAAAAGTGTCTCCTCGCCCGGAATTCACGGCGTTTTCTTCGGCCATTCATTTGCCCTGCAATGTCTCCAAAACCCCTGGATCTGGGGCGGAGCCCCAGGAAGGCCGTTATTGTCCGTCCGACTACGGCTGGCGGATTTTCAACTCGAACGGCTGATTGGCGGTGTCTACTTCCAGCGGCGTCTTGAAGGGATCGCCGTATTCCAGCGGCACAATGTCGGCCGGCAGCGGCATGCGATTGCCCTCCAGCAACGTCACCTTGTACTTGCCGGGGACCAAGCCATCGCCGGGCATGTGGCTTGTGACCGAGTGGAACTCGCCCGTCGCCCTGTCCACCGCCGTCATGCCCGGCCGGGGATGAGTCTTTGCGGCCAACGCGCCGCCCTGCGGATAAAACGTCAACGCCATCCCGTCGATCGGGATCAACGAGCCGTCCTCGTAGGTTACCTTGCCCGAGACTTGCACGTACTTGAACGGATCGCCGGATCCGCAGCCGGCCAACAACGCCAGACCCAGCGTGGCGGTCAGGAAGTAGTGGATAGTGGATAGTGGATAGTGGGTAGTGGGTAGTGGATAGTGGATAGTGGATAGTGGGTAGTGGATAGTGGATAGTGGATAGTGGGTGGTGATCATGTTTACTTTCCCGTGCGTAATTCGTGCTTTGTCATCTACTTTGAGTATTCCGCCTTCCGCCTTTGTTAGAAGGCGCTGGCGCTGGCCGGCGCGCCGTCGGCCGACACGTTCAGGCGGTCCCAGACGGAAAATACCGGCGGGGTGACGTAGACGTTGCCGACTATATCGATGAAATCGCTGATCCATTGGACGCTGCCGTCGCATAAGCAGACATGCACGCCGTTTTGGTGCATGCTGCGGGGAGACTGTTGGTTATTCCAGCCAATATCATAGCAGGTCATCCTTTCGGAAACCATCGTGTTGTAGCCGACGGCCGCGGTGACGGCGTCGCAGGCGGTGATGTTGTCGCCGCCGAGGCCGGGTGAGTTTGGGCCGTTGCCGTCGCCCGCGTGGGAGCCGTGCGCCCACAGCGCGCTGGCCCCGCCGCTCATGGCCCACGTGCCGCGCTGGTCGCCGGTATACAGTCCGGCGCGAATTTCCCCGAGCAGGATGGTGTTGCTCGTCCCATCGCGGATTTCGGGTATCCGCAGGGCGGTGTTGGCACCCATCACGCCCCGCAGCCGATCGCTCTTCCAACCGTAGGAAGTGGCGTAGGCGGCACAATTCAGTACGCCGTTGCCGTAATCGACGCAGAAGGTGTGGTTCATCTGCCCCAGCGCGGCGTTGGCGGCGTAGTTGCCCCTGGCCCAGCCGTCGCCCAGTTGGCTGGTCCCGCTGTTGGCCGAGCCGTTAAAGGGCGTGCGATTGTTCGGATCGCTCGGGCAGAGCATTACCGAGAGGACTGTTCCGCGAGGGGCGGCGTTGGCCGGATCGGTGATGTAGCGGGGCAACCTAAAGGCGTCGTAAACGGCCTGTTGCTCCAAATGCGGCAGTGTGAGGATGACCCAATTCGGACCGAGCCGGTTATTGTTGCCCTGACGGATGTCCACGCCCGCGGCCCTGTCCCACGTCGAACTTGGCGGGAGAACGCCGTGGGTCTCCTCGTAGCTCAGCACGGCCAGACCGACCTGTTTGAGGTTGTTCATGCACTGCAAGCGCCTTGCCGCCTCGCGCGCCGCCTGCACCGCCGGCAACAACAACGCGATCAAAATCCCGATGATCGTGATCACCACCAAAAGCTCTACGAGCGTAAAGGCGCGAGGGAAGAGGGAAGAGGGGAGAGAAAACGCCCCCGGACTGCGGGCCGGGGGGCGACGTTCAGCCGGCAAGCTCGCACGCCGCGCGGCAAGCTCTGATTTTCTGATTTCTGATTTCTGATTTTTTCGGCACATCGTTCGCCTCCTGGTCGAGCGGAAAAGGCATTCTGGAAAAAAGTGGTGCGACAGCCGCGACCTAGACCTTCAATCCGGTGAGGTCCAGTTCGAGCCGTTTGTTCTCCTTGAGTAATTCCTCCATTGTAAGCCGGCCGTTGCGCAGCGCGGCCTCGCGGCCGAGGATGCACGTCAGGCAGCCGTCCACCGCCCGCCGCACGGTCGGGTTCTCGAACCGCCCGGCGCAAATGCTTTCGTGGAACGCGGCGATGTTCCGCTTCGCCCCGTTGGGATATAGGTCCACCACTTGGGCGACGAAGGGCTTTTG
>JAUWNG010000081.1 GCA_030612765.1 Planctomycetota bacterium | reverse complement strand
TACACAGAAACACAAAGGCAAAAGCGGGGTCGGATAAGCGGGGTCTGGTCTGGCAATCCAACATTCCGGAGGTTGGCACGCCCCTGAGCGAAGCGATGGGCGTGGTCCAACGGCCAGCCACGCCCTTCGCTGCGCGCTGGTAGGTGCCACCCTACCGTAGGCCGGGCTAAAACCCGACAAATAATCCGCCGGGTCACGACCCGGCCTACTTTGCTCAGTCCCTCGCCCCTCGTCCCTCTTTCCTGTAACCTGTATCCCATGCTTTCATACGCCGAAATACTTGGTCCCGGCGGAAGGATTGCCGCCCGGTTGCCGAACTACGAACACCGCGACGAACAACTCGCCATGGCCGAGGCCGTCGATCGGGCCATCCGGCGGCGACGCCACCTGGTCGTCGAGGCGGGGACCGGCGTGGGCAAGAGCTTCGCCTATCTCGTCCCCGCCATCCTCTCCGTCGCCACCGATAAGGACCGGGGAGGGGACAAGGATGAAGGGGACAGTCCCATTTTCGTCGAACGAAAATTGGGACAGTCCCCGGAGCGACAATCGGGACAGCCCTCGCGCCGCGTGGTCGTCTCCACGCACACCATCAGCCTGCAAGAGCAATTGATCGGCAAGGACATCCCGCTGTTGAACAGCGTGGTCCCGCTGGAGTTCTCGGCCGTGTTGGTCAAGGGGCGGGGAAACTACCTGAGCCTGCGGCGGTTGGAGAACGCTCTGGGCCGCGCCGCCGGGTTGTTCGACGAGCCGGAAGAACTCGACCAACTCCGTCGGCTCCGCGACTGGGCAAAATGGACGGCCGACGGCTCGCTGGCCGACCTCGATTTCCGCCCCTTGCCGGCCGTCTGGGACGAGGTATCGAGCGACCACGGCAACTGCATGGGCCGCGCCTGTCCGCACTACGCCAAGTGTTTCTACTACAAAGCCAGGCGGCGGATGCAGAACGCCCAAATTCTGGTCGTCAACCATGCCCTGTTCTTCACCGATCTGGCCTTGCGGCGCGAGCAGGCGAGCATCCTGCCCAATTACCAGACCGTCGTGCTCGACGAGGCACACACGATCGAGGCCACCGCCGGCGAATACCTCGGCCTGAAAGTGACCAGCGGCCAGATCGAATACACGCTGCGGAAGCTGTACAACGACCGGACCAACCGCGGGCTGCTGGTCCATCACAAGCTGTTGGACGCCCAGAAGGAAGTTTGGGAGTGTCGGGAGCGGGCGAGCGATTTCTTCGACTCGATCGCCCGATGGCTGGCCGAGCGGCCGGGGGGCAACGGGCGCGTACGCCGGCCAGGCATCGTCTCGAACCCGCTCGGCGAGCGGCTGCGGAAGCTCGTCGCGTCGCTGCGGCGTCACGCCAACGACATCGAACAGCCCGAACAGCGGATGGACTTCACCGCCGCGGCCGGCCGATTGGACGCGCTTTGCCGAGGGATTTCCGATTGGCTCGGCCAGGACATTCCCGATTCGGTCTATTGGATCGATCGCGGGGGCGGCCGCGGCCGATTGCGGATCACACTGGCGGCCGCCCCGATCGACGTCGGACCGGTCCTCCGCGAACACCTTTTCAACAAAGTGCCGACCGTCGTGATGACCAGCGCCACGCTGGCCACCGCCGGGGGCGACCGCGAGCCGTCGTTCGATTTCTTCCAGTCGCGGATCGGTTTGGCGGAGGGGAAGAAGGGGACAGTCCCCCTTTGCCGGAACGGCCCTTCGGGTGCTTCGCACAAAGGGGGACAGTCCCCTTTCCCCCCCTTTTCCCGCGTGGATACGCTCTGGCAAGGCAGCCCGTTCGACTACAGCCGTCAGGTGAAGCTGGTGCTGCTGGCCGACATGCCCGACCCCGGCGCCGACGCGGCGCGTTACGAGCGGGCCACGGTCGAGATGATCCGCCGCTACGTCGCCCGGAGCGACGGCCGGGCCTTCGTCCTCTTTACAAGCTACGAGATGATGAATCGCGCGGCCGCGGCCTTGACCGGCTGGCTGGCCGGGCAGGACCTCGTTCTCTACCGCCAGGGCGAAGGGACGCCGCGGAGCAGGATGCTCGAACTGTTCAAGCGGAACCCCCGTTCGGTGCTGTTCGGCGTGGAGAGTTTTTGGCAGGGTGTGGACGTGCCGGGCGACGCGCTGCAAAACGTGATTATCACCCGGCTGCCGTTCAGCGTCCCCGACCGGCCGCTGCTGGAGGCCCGGCTCGAAGCGATCCGCGCCGGCGGCGGCAACCCCTTCCGCGACTACCAACTGCCCGAGGCGATACTGAAGCTCAAGCAGGGGTTCGGCCGTCTGATCCGCAACAAGCGCGACACGGGCATGGTGGTGATCCTCGATCCCCGGGTTCGGACGAAGCCCTACGGCCGGTTGTTTCTCGCCTCGTTGCCCCGCTGCCGCCAGGCGGTCGAATCGGTGGATACATAAAGCCGCGCTGCGCCGGTCGCGCCAACTTTCGTTGAAGTGGCAGAAAGGGTAAAACACGCGATTGCACGCAGGCTTTTGACTTGCCGTCGATCGAACCGTCCACTATACTAATGTCATAGAAGCGTCGCCGATTGTCTTTCGCTTCGCAAGGGGGGCTGACCCCCGTGAACGGTTGCGGGACATTTTCGAGGGGAAATCATGGACGCGGCACTTGTAATTCACGGTAAGATCGCCGAGAAGCAGTTTATCGCCGACGAGCCGATACCCGACGTGGAAGGTCTCGCGGAATTGATCGTTTACCCAAAAAACGGTCTTGGAAAAGAGGCGGCCGGAATCTCGATTTTCGATCTCTTCGGCAAGGCGGAGCATCCGCGGTCCGCCGAGGACATCGACGCGCAGCTCCGCCGGCAGCGTGAGGAATGGGGAGAGAGATGATCCACGCGGACGCCGGCGTCATCATCCGCTTGATCGAAGGCGAGGCCAAAGTCCGGGCGCCGATCGAAGCCCGGCTGCAAGGCATCCGTTCTCAACGTCCCCTGATTCTTACTTCTCGATTGAGCCGTCTGGAATGTCGCTGCAAGCCGCTGCGTGAGAAGAAGGACCGGCTGCTACGACTTTTCGACGCCTTCTTCGCCAGCCCCGACGTCAAACTCGCCGAGATCGACGAAGCGGTCGTCGAAAAGGCGACTGAACTGCGGGCGTCGTTCGGACTGAAAACGCCGGACGCCATTCACGCCGCCACGGCGATTCTGGCTGGTGCATCGGAATTCTGGACGGCCGATAGAGATTATTTGCGATGTCCCGAGTTGAAAGTCGTATTGTTTGACGCGGTGTAGCCGCCGGGCGCCACTGGCTTTTGGCGTATTCCGGTATGGTATTCCGAGGAAATCCACGAGGAGGAGTTGCTTGCGGATAAAGCCGCTCCCCATTGAACCGCTGGAACGACGGTGAACTTATGAACCATCCGATCCGCCGTGTTGTCTCTTTTGAGATCGCTGGCGCGTACACGCTCCAGGTGTGTTTCGAGGATGGCGCGGAACGGACGATCGACTTCGCCCCGATTTTGTCCGGCGAGCTATTTGCCCCCTTGCGAGACGCGAATCTGTTCCGGCAAGTCCGACTTGATCCGGAAGTGCATACTCTCGTTTGGCCGAACGGCGCCGACTTCGATCCGGCGACGCTTTATGATTGGCCCCGTTACGCCAAGGAGTACGCGGCGCGAGCAAAGCAATGGGAACTCGCGCCAACGTGACGCACAAGCTCGATCAGTATCCGCTGACGTACTCCGGCGGGTGACTTGGCAGGACCGACGTTCCGTCAGCCGCGAAACTATTTATTGCTCGCGACGGACTTCCACCTTCAACTGGCCGGTGTTGTCGTGCAACTCGCCGGGCGAGTCGTTGATCTTCAGAAAGAGCGTGCCGGACTCGGCGGGCGTGATGGTCGCGCCCAGGCCGATTACTGTAGGATTCAATAGCGCGGAGGTGCTGCCCGGCGGCGGATCGTCGGGCCGGACAGCCGCCAGCAGTATGCCCAATGGGCGGCCTTTGTAGTAGCGGATCGAGACGCCGCCCGGCTCGCACCACCAGACTTTCTCCCGCACCCCCGGCCCCTCTCCCAAAGGGAGAGGGGAGATTTTGTCTGGCCCCTCTCCCAATGGGCGAGGGGGGGATGTGACGATTTTGTAGCGGCCCGAGGCGGTCAGGCGGTACGTCTTGCCCGACTCCAAACGTAGGCCGGAGTTTTGCCAGCCGCGGTCGGCGGCGACGGCCCTCATCCCCGGCCCCTCTCCCAAAGGGAAAGGGGAGATTTTGTTTGGCCCCTTTCCCGAAGGGAGAGGGGAGTATTTTTCCGTTTCCTTTCCCAGAGGAAGAGGGGAGGCTTTGGCCGGCGTGAAATCAATCGCGCAGCGGGCCACGTCGTAGCCGTACTCCATGTCGGCGATCATCAGTTGCCACTCCTCGCACAACTCCCGCCAATCGTCGGCGAAGAGCCGGCGGAAGCGGGCGTTGAAATCCCTCTCGCGGACGAATTGGACCATCCGGCGGAAGCGCTTCTGGTATCGAGGGTGACGATCCAGCAGCGTCACGATCGCCCAACACCAGGCGTAAGGCTCGGTCACGCGGTGTGCGGTCGGGGGCATATTGACAACGTCGTCCAGTCGCAGCGTCCGGCGCTGTGCCACGGCGTCTTGGATAATGCGTACCCGGCCCCACTCGGGCGTTTCTTCGCGGTCGCGCGGCATATAGCCGAGCGTAAGACGGCCGTCTTGCAGGCGGTGCGTGCCGAGATATTCGGCCAGCCCTTCCATGTACCAGGGCGGGCCGCAACTGCCCAGCAGCGTGTTCATAAAGCCGTGCGTCCCCTCGTGCAACAGCAGATGACGGCGATAGTAGTCGCTTGGCTGCTCGTAGAGCCACAACCGGCTGCCGCGGGAATAACCGTGCGGGAACGGCGGCAGATCGGCGGGCAGAAATCCGGTCGACGTGAACCGGGCCTTGTCCTTCATCAGAAAGCCCGTCAGCCGCCAATCGGCATGACGGTTTTCGTCAATGCCGAAATACCGACACCATTGCGGAAACGCCCGGTCGAATATCGCCGGCAGCCGGTCGATCTCCGCGCCGCTCAGATCGGTGTACAACGTCAGCCGCTTGCCGGACAGTTTGCGGATGCCCTCGGCCTCCGCGCGGGCGTCGTCGCTCGCTATCGTCGCATCGGCCGAAAAAATGGCAGAGATGGCGAATATGATGGCAAGACCCGAGACGATGGGCAATCGCGGCATTACACGGTGACCTCAACTTCTCGAGTGGCAACGGTCAAAGGCATGCCGTTGGCGGCGCGGGATTCTACGCACGCCCCAATGGCCTCGCGGATGTTGGCCATCGCTTCGTCCTCGGTGCGTCCCTGCGAAATGCATCCGGGGATTGCGGGACATTCGGCCACGATCATGCCCGTCTCGTCACGATCCAAAGTTACGATTAGCTTCATGGCGTACACCTCCACTTTAGTCTATCCACGTCACCGGCGTCGCGTCAAGCAACGGACTGCCGTTTCTCGGCCACCAACGCCAACAGCGCCTTCTGCGGATTGGCGAACTTGGCGATTCCCTCGGCCATCAAGGTGGATTCCAGCTTTTTCATGTCCACCAGCCGGTCGATCTCCTCGCTCACGTCCTCGGGCGGAAGGCGGTCCACCTGACGGGTGAAAGTGAGATCGCTGCGGGCGACCGCTTCGTTCGTGGCCGGCGGATTGGTCTGAATGTCCGAGCCGGCGAAGGCCTCGACATATTTCCAAGGCAGATCGTCGGCTCTCTTCGTGCCCGTGCTGGCAAAGACGATCTCCTGCCGTAGCGGCGTCGGCCGTTCGGCCCAGTACTGTTGGTTGTCGGCCCAAATCCGCTTGGCGCTCAGTATGCCCACCATGCCTTGTGCGGCGGGCGAAAGCTCCGGCGCCGCCTTCTCGGTGTATACGTCTATCCGGGATACGAATATGCTGTATACGCTCTTGAAGCCGTCGAGATTGTTGCGTCGCTGCGCGCCGCGCCATACGGCCTCCCGCGCCTGTTGGTACTGACGCGAGGTGAAGATCAACGTCACGTTGACCGTCACGCCGGCGGCGACCAATTCTTCCAGGGCGTCCAATCCGGCGGGCGTGGCCGGCGCCTTGATCATCCGGTTCCGATGACCCGCCGACCACTGCCGCCCCAGCCGCACGTACTCGCTGACACGCTTGGCGTGGGACAGACCCAATTCCGGGTCTTCCAGCAGCGGATCAAGCTCGAAGCTGACGTAGCCGTCGTCGCCGGCGGTCTCCTCCCAGACGGGTAAAAACACCTCCTCGGCGTCGCGGACCATCGCGTCGGTCATCTGCCAGGCGATCTGGGCGTCGTCGAGCCGCTGGCGAATGAATTGCTCGATCTGGGCGTCGAACCGTCCGGTCGCCAACAGATCGGCCACGATGATCGGATTGGACGTTGCGCCGGTGGCGCCGGTGGCCCGGTTGGAACGGACCAGATCGGGATCGATCGAATCGAGCCAAAGTGTTGTGCCGCTGGACAATAAAGATTTGATGGGATTTGACATTATGAGTATCAGCAAAATGGGGTGAGTGATGAATCAACAGCCGCCATTGCCGCCGCGTCCACGCGGCGTACCACATACAAAGTTTAGCCGCCGCGTCCACGCGGCGTTGAGCGGAATTTTCCCGGCGAGGGAACCGAGTAAACCGAGACAACAAGATGCAACCATTTTCACTCTGTTTTCGTGAAAATCAATCCCAGTAAGCAATATCCCCTATTCTGTTCATATATCGCTACCGCATCCATCCTTCCTGGACATAAAACAGGGACTTGAACCCAGCGAAATGCGCGAAGATAAGGTATCTCGGGAAACACTGACTGTCGCCGAGCCTGCGGTGTTTTTTGCGTATCTACCGATTATTCCTGTTCTCCGGGGCGTCGTTGGTCGATTCTCCTGTTGTGTGTTTTCGTAGTCATCCGCTGCTGATGCGCACGGGCTACGGGCGCTGGAAGATTAGGCAAGGAGGACATTCTAGTGAAAACGGCATTGACGCCTCTCCTGATGGTTGTTGCTGGGATCGTTTTGTGCGTCGGCTCTCAGGCCGTGGCCCGGGACGTTTATCAGCAGCAACCGACCGGCCCCTACGCCGAGCAACTCATACCCGTGTCGCAGCAATACGACAATGGCGTTGCCGACGGCGATCAGCCGACCGACGGCGTGATTGAACCTGGACAGGGTTATCTCCAGGCGCCGAATGGCGGCGTGATGGACGATGGCTTCATGATCGACAACGGTCTTTGGGACGGCGCTACGGTGGGGCCATGCTGCGCGAACTGCGGCGGCGGCAGCGGCTGCCCGCCCGACTGGTACACCAAACAAGGCGTCCGGATATTGACCCGCAGCCGGCCCCGCAACCAAGTGATAGGATCGGTTTGGGATAATAACGTTGGCTGGACGGCGGTATTGGGCAGCAAGTCGGCCGCACCCGACGTCTCGGCCGCCTACGCCATGACGATCGGCCACTACTTCGCCCGCGACAAACTCAATCGCGACCACTTCGTCGAGTTCACATATTGGGGCGCTAATGGGTGGAAAGACAAGGCCGAGCGCCTCGGCGACGGAAATTTGTTCAGCGAGTTCGCAGTTCAAGGATATTTTCTCGAGGGCTTCGACTATGCCGACTTGCAGTCTACTTACTATGCGTCCTACACCAACAACTTCGAGATAAACGGCCGCATCGTTCCGCGCGGCCAGCAGGACCGCATGGTTTTGCATCCGAACGGCAAGTGGCGGCGCGAATGTCAGCCGGGCACCTACATGTCATACATTTACGGCTTGCGGTTTTTCCAGGATAACGAGACGTTCCGCTTTCACAGCGAGAGCACCACGGGTGGGACGACGTACACGGGCGACTACGACATCGTGTCCCACAACAATCTGCTGGGGTTTCACTTCGGCGCCGACATGACCTTCCGCAAATGCCGGTATGATTGGGGGATCCGCGTCAAGCTCGGTCCGTTCATCAATTTCTCCGACCAAGCCAGCACGATCAACTCGGGCGTTGCAAATGCCCCCACGTTCAGCCGCCGCTTGGCCGCCGCCAAACACGAGGCTTCGTTGCTCGGCGAGATGGGTTTCTTCGCAAACTACAAGTTCCGGCCGAATCTGGTCGGCCACGTGGGCTACGACTTCATGTGGGTAACCGGCATGACCCTGGCCGTCGAGCAACTTCAGTTCAACCCCAACACGCTCAACCAGATCAACACCAACGGCAATATCTTCTACCACGGCCTCTCGCTCAGCCTGGAATGGCTGTGGTAAACGCCGCGTTCATCGGGCAACTGCCGGCCTAATCTCGCGGATCGGCGGGGCATCTCTAGCAGCCCGACCAAGTCATAAATTGTGAATGTTGGGGTGGCAGTTGTACTGCTACCCCGGTGCGGCAGTACAACTGCCGCACCAACAAAGCTCACAGAATTAGCTCTGGCCGGGTACTAGACGCCCATTCTACGGGTGGAATGACCTTGCAGGTTGTTCCGTCACAGTGTCCCCAACGCCACCAGCGGAGGATACCCAGCGTTACCGTGGGGGGCCTGGGGCGTATGGGCGGTATTGCGGGTGATACCCCCCGTTTTTACTTTGCGTTAGGGATATCAATGTCTTCTTCCGAAAGAAATAAGTAAATGGAATCTTTGCCCCGTCTTGCCGCCAAATTGTTGCAATTTTAGCAGCTTTAGCTAGAATGAGGGTTAGGAAAGTTACAGGGAATTTTTCGCGTACATATACATAACGCGGAGGCAACGGTCGTGACAACTCAACATCGGCGGTTGGTTCCGGCATGCGCGCCGCATGTTTGGCGTGTCTGTCTTTGTATGGGAATAACTCTTTTGCTGGCCTCTAATGCGCCGGCCGAGATGATCGGCGCCGCCAGTTACGACACGTGGCAGTGGGGCGGCTTCTCGCGTTCCACCACGTCTTACGTGCCGACCAACGACACGTTTGACCCGCCGCCTTCTTCGTCCATGATGCTCCTAGCGGCCGAGGTGTCGGACGAGGGTGTTGCGGCCAACAGCCTTTCAGGCTACGTGTACTTCGACGAGAACGGCAACGGCATTATGGAGACCACGGATTGGGCAATCATCGACGCCGAACTTTCGCTTACCAAGGAAGGCGGCGATCCGCCGATTATTACCTACACCGATTCAAACGGTACTTACACTTTCGGCGATTTGACCCCGGGCACCTATTCGATCACATTGCTCACTCCTTGCCCTGAGCCGGGAATAGTCATCCTGGGCCAACTCTACGACGCCGACGGAAACATCGTTCCCGATGCCGGCAAGATCACGGACGACGGCTTCTACGACATCGTGATGGAGGACGGCTACCTGGGCATAAACTACCTTTTTTCCGAGCCTACGTATCCGGCCGACGCCGTCTCTAAACGGCTGCTGATTGAAGGCGGCCCCGAGCACACGACCCCCGAACCGTCCACGCTGGTGTTGCTGGCGATTGCCGGACTGGTCTTTGGAGCGTACGCGCGGCGCAGAGCGTAAGGATCGGATGCCAACGCTGATTCTCCATGAGTTTTCACGGCGACAACCTCGCCCCGTTTTTTTCTGATCTTTTCGCTTATGCCTAGCACTGGATTGCCGGGGTTGGACCGCGTTTTGCGGGAACTGATGCCGGGCGACAACGTCGTCTGGCAAGTCGATTCGCTGAGCGACTTCTCGCCCTTCATGCTCCCCTATTGCCGATCGGCGACGGCCGGCGGCGGCCGGCTGGTCTACTTCCGCTTCGCTCGGCACGATCCTTTAGTGCCCGAATCGCTCGGGGCGACCATCCATCAACTCGACACCGGCGACGGGTTCGAGCGGTTCATCGCGGCGATCCATCAAAAGATTCACGAAGCGGGGCCGAAAGCCTCCTTCGTCTTTGACTGTCTCTCCAGTCTGGCCGAGGACTGGTGCAGCGACCGGATGTTGGGCAACTTCTTCAGGCTCATCTGTCCACTGATTTTCCGGCAGCAATCGACGGCCTATTTCCCCATCTTCCGCCAATGTCATTCGTTCCACGCCACCGCGGCGGTCGAGCAGACCACGCAGATTCTCGCCGACGTATACCGACACAAGGGGCAACTCTACGTCCATCCGTTGAAGGTCGAGGGGCGCTACTCGGCCACGATGCACGTCCTGCACCGTTGGGAAGGCGATTTGTTCCGGCCGGTCGCGGAAAGCTCGACCACCGCCGAAATCCTCGCCGCTGGGCCGTGGGCCGGCCTGGAAACCATACGCCTGCGGTTGGGTAAGTGGACCCGCACGTTTCTCCACGCCGAGGAATGTTGGGAGGGCGTCCGCCGCGGCACGCGATCGGTCGAGGAAGCCGACCGGCTGGTCCCCGAACTGTTGCGGATGGCCGTCTCGCGCGACGAGCGGCTCTCGCAACTGGTCGGCGGCTATCTCACTTTGCCCGACGTACTGGACATCTGGCGTCGGATGATCGGCACGGGCCTGATCGGGGGCAAGTCGGTCGGCATGATCCTGGCCCGCGCCATCCTCAAAAAATCCGATCCCCGCTGGCACGACTTGCTCGAGGCCCACGACTCGTTCTTCATCGGCTCGGACGTGTTCTGCTCGTTCTTGGTGGAGAACGATTGCTGGTGGTTGCGCGAGAAGCAGCGCGAGCCGGCCCAATTTCTCGATCAAATCGACGAGGCCCGCGCGCGGATACTCGCCGGAAAGTTCCCCGAATATCTGGTCAAGGGATTGTCCGAGATGCTCGACTATTTCGGCCAGGCGCCGATCATCGTCCGCTCGAGCAGTCTGTTGGAGGATGGCTACGGCAACGCCTTCGCGGGTAAATACGAGAGTGTTTTCTGTCCCAACCAAGGGCCGCACCACCAGCGGCTGCAAGATTTTCTTTCGGCCATCAAGACGGTATACGCCAGCACGATGAGCGAGGCGGCACTGCGCTATCGCGCCCAGCGTGGACTGCTCGACCGGGACGAACAGATGTCGCTGCTGGTGCAGCGCGTCTCGGGTATCGGCTACGGCAGCATGTTTTATCCGCAAGTGGCCGGCGTGGCGCTGTCGCGCAACCCGTACGTCTGGCACGAAAGCATCGACCCGGACGCCGGCGTGATGCGGCTGGTGTTCGGACTGGGTACCCGCGCGGTCGACCGGTCGGACGACGACTACACGCGGATCGTGGCGCTGAACGCCCCCGAACGACGCCCGGAAAGCGATCTGGCCGAGGTGCGGCAGTATTCCCAACGAAAGGTGGACGTGATCGACCTGGAGGCCAATCAGTTCGTTTCCCGCGATTTCGCCCGCGTGGCGTCGCGGAGTTTTCGGCTGCCGGTCGAGATATTCGCTTCCCGCGACGAGCGGTCGCCGCGCATGCCGGGCCGGGACGAGACGGCCGACCACGAAAACCTGGTGCTCACCTTCGACGATCTGCTTACCCGAACGCCCTTCGTCGCCGACATGCGCGAGATGCTCCAAACCCTGCAGGAGGCATACGACTATCCAGTCGATCTAGAGTTTACCGCGAACTTCCTCGACCGCGACCGCTACAAAATAAATCTGGTGCAGTGCCGGCCGTTGCAAGTTCTCTCGGACAGTCCCGCCGTCGCGTTGCCCGAGACGATTGAACCCGATGACCGCGTGCTGGAGGCCCGCGGCGCGGTGATCGGCCGCAGCAGGGTAAACCATATCGACCGGCTGGTCTACGTCTCGCCCTCGGCCTACGGGCAGCTCCCGCTCGGCGAACGCTATTCGATCGCGCGGCTGATCGGCCGGCTGCTGCACGTCGACCGGCCGCAACCGTCGCGGCAGGTGATGCTCGTCGGGCCGGGCCGCTGGGGAACCACCACGCCCTCGCTCGGCGTGCCGGTCAGCTTCGCCGAAATCGACACCGCGCGAATCCTCTGCGAAATCGTCGCCATGCGCGAGGATCTCGTACCGGACGTCTCGTTGGGTACGCACTTCTTCAACGACCTGGTGGAAATGGACATGCTCTACATGGCGCTGTTCCCGAAGCGCGAGGGGAACTCCTGGAACCGGGCGTTTTTCGAGCAGACGCCGAACCGGCTGGCGGAGATTATGCCCGGCGAGGCGAAATGGTCGCACGTGGTCCATGTGTTGGACATGCCGCTGGCCTCCCGCGGCGGCGCCGTCCTGACGCTGAACGCCAACGCAATGACGCAGCAGGTCGTGTGCTATCTGGAACGAGAGTGAGGCGATGCCGATTTCCGGTTAGGAATGAATCAGCCGACGGAATCCGGCTTGTTCAAAATGGCGATCCAAGGAAAAAGCCCCTTCAATGCCAAGCTGATTCATAACTACGAAGCTGGCACAGTCCGTCACTCCCCACGTCTTGTCCGGTCGGTTGCGGAAAAGCTCCCAAGCCGCTGCCGCTTGTTCGGACGAGACGAAGATAATTTGCACCCGCGGCGAACGCCGCAGACGATCATAGAGTTCGATAGCCAACGGGCGCAGATCGATTCTTGCCAACCCATCTCCCAATTCAAACAACACCAGGGAGGTGGTCGTCATCGGAGCGTTCTTATCAAGCAATTCTCGCCAAACCACCTCGGCGCGATCATGCCATTGATCGTCCGTGTTGGCCACCGCAATCAATCCCGAGGCATCCAAGAATACAGGTTTCATTTGCTGCGGAGGCCGAGGCGATAATCGTCGAAATGTTCCGCGAGATCGGCAATACCCGTGGCGCAACGAACGCCCTCGAGCGGATCGACGGGTTCAGCCTGCTGATTGGAGTTGGCTGGTGCATCCGCTTGGATGACAATCTGCACCTGTTGATGCTCGCCGAGATCAAGTTTACCCAGCGGCTTCAACACGCCGTTTTCATAGATGGCTTGAACTATGTGTTCCATAGGTCTACTTTCATCAATAATCTATAAAATAATATATCAGGGCACCTCTTGGAAAGCAAGTCAATCCCGTGCCATTAGGTTCCTACGCGCTGACCCAGCATTTTCCATGCCGATGGCAGGGTGGTTTGACATCCATCGCTCAGATCGTCAAGATGATGGACGATGAGCGTTGTTTGTGGTGAACACGGCAGCCACTGTCGGGATTATGGGCGGATGTGGAGTAATCTTCCCCTTTCTCGCGCACCGCATTTCCTGGAGCCCCGTCCTATCGCGAACGACTGAGGTAAGACATGTTCCGCCTAAATCTTAAAGACATTGATGAAGATAATTTGAAATCGCTCGAGCAGAGCGAAATTCCAGAGTCGATAAAACTGGAGTTCAAACGGGAGCTAAATTTGGCGGATCGACGACACAAGGCTGAAGCGGCGAAAGACGTCTCGGCGATGGCCAACACCGTAGGCGGTAGAATCTTCTATGGTGTTGACGAAAAGTCGCTTGCTGACGGTTCCGTAGTTGCAGGCCCAATCGCCCCGCTGACTGATGGAACCATCGACTCGCGATTGGAAGACGTTCTGTTGTCGAGCATTCATCCCCGCCCTCACATTCAGACGCACAAGGTTTCCGTCCAGAACAACGCGGGATTTGTGTTGGTTGTGGAAGTCCGTCCGGCGTACGCGAGCGACTTGCACATGGTTACCGGTTTCAAGGAATATCGCTTCTACCGGCGGGGTGAAATGCGGACCATCTTGATGACGGAGCCGGAAATTCGTGAGCGTTACCTGCGCATTGCAACCAGTTGGCAAGCCCTGGACGCGGAAATGGAAAAGGCATGCGCCGAGGAGCTGGCGCTTGTGCCGAAGACGCAAGAGTCAGTGTTGGTGATTCCGTGGTTCGGCCACCGAGATTTGGTGAATCCACGGCATTGCGGCCATGATTTCGGTGGGGAACTTTACGCTGGCCCCCTCAATAACACAGACTGGAAACACGTCATCCGCGATCTCAAAGTGGTCTCCGATGGATACCGCGGCTATGGCGGCGGCGAACAACTTCACGACTGCCAAATTTATGCTTGCGTTCGACGAACCGGTTTGGTCCACTTTGCTTGTGCCACAGCCGCCGAGCAAACCCATAATCCGACCTGTCTGCCAATACATGAGTGTCTTGCAGTGCTGTTTGCCGCTCTCGTTACTTCCCACTATGTTCTTGATAAATGCTCGTACTGGGGGCCGGTGCGGGTGATACATCGGCTGAATATTTCTTCGCCGTTTCATTTGACGAATGTTGCAAAGGGCGAAAACTGGGAACTCTATACTCATAAAAAGCCTATTACACCAGGGGTGTACGAACATACGATTCCCGAAGTGGACCTCAGAGAGCAAGGTGGCAGTATCAAACTTGTCCTCAGAGAACTCCTACACCAAATCTTTCAGACTAGCGGCGAGGCAGCTTGCCCGTGGTTCGTCGAGTCGGGCGACATCGATCCCAAAATGGAATCATTTCTACCACCGGAGCTATTCAAGCATTTGAGCGGTTAGGTGGTTGGTTCGCTTCGACGCGTAACCCCACTCCCCAATTCCGGCGGGCTGAGTGGTCAAGTCCATTGTGACTAAATAGCAACAAGCAAGTGTCCGGGGGTTTGACAGCCGCCCCCCGAAAAGACAAGATAACGAGACAGTGGGACGGGAATGAGAGGTCGTTTGCATTGCCCCCTCGTTGGTGGCAATTATCGGCGATCTCCGCCCACTTGCACCGGCCGGGAACTTATGGGCACCCGGCGCGCGTCCTAAATTCCAGAGAGACCACAGTGAGCGACGACGCCCAACTGATAGACCAGACGCTGGCGGGCCGGTCGGAGGCCTTTGGGGAACTGGTCCTGAAATACCAGGACCGGCTCTTCAACACGGTCTTCCACGTGGTCGGCCACGCCGAGGACGCCCGAGACATCGTCCAAGAGGCGTTGGTCCAGGCGTTCATCAAGTTGGAGACGTTCCGCCGCCAAAGCGAGTTTTACACTTGGCTGTACCGGATCGCATTTAACGCGGCCATCAGCCACCAACGGCGACGCCGGCCGATGGCCTCGATAGACCGCGCAAGGGAAAACGCCAATTTGGAACCGACGGATGAAGAAGACGACCCGGCCGAAAGCCTCGAACGAAAGGAACGTTGCCGCTGGGTGCGCAGGGCAATCGCACAACTCGCGGAAGATTATCGGGCCGTGATCGTGTTGCGCGAAATCGACGGCTGTTGCTACGAAACAATCGCCGAAGTGCTCGATCTGCCGATCGGCACCGTCCGCAGCCGCCTGCACCGGGCACGATTGCAACTAAAAGAACGCTTAAGCGAAATGTTGGCCGCCGAAAAGGTAGAGGATAGGGATTAGGGATTGGGGATTAGAAACGAGGGCTGGCCGGTTTACCGGCCAGTAACACCGCTTGCGGTTTCGCATCATCAAATGAACTGAAAGCTGAAAACTGATAACCGACGACTCTGGCGCCATGAACGATCCAACGCAAAACGAACTGCTCAGCGCTTATCTCGACGGCGAACTCGACGTCGCCGAACGAGCGGACGTGGAACGGTTGCTGGCCGCCGACCCGGCCGCGCGGCAACTGCTCGACGATCTCCGCGCGCTCAGCGTCACGCTCCAAGCCTTGCCGCAAGAAAAGATCGGCGAAGACCTGAGCGGGGCGGTTCTGCGCACCGCCGCGCGGCGCGTGCTACTCGAAGGCGCGCCCGGAGAGACGGAGGACTCGACGCCGGAGAGCGTGCCCCTGGGCAGATCGGTCTTTCGCAGATTTTTCAACGCTCGAGGATTGGCCTGGGCGGGTATCGCCATTGCTTTTGCCGTCGTGATTACGGTCTTCGAGCAGCATCAGGATGGTCCGGCGGCGGACAAAGACGCCAGACAGGTGGCCCTGGCGACGCCGAAGCCCGAGAAACCGGCCGAAGAGCATGAGGGTTTGCCGCCCACGATCCAAGCCGCCCGCGACTCGGTCGTCGAATCGGCGAAGCCGGCCGCCGCGCCGGCCGAGAAAATTGCCGGCACGGTCGAGGAATCTTCGGGCGATCGGTTAGCGACGGAATCGGCGAAAAGGGCCGCGCCGGCGCCGAAAGCATCCCCTGCCCCCTCCGCCGCGCTCCGCGCCAACAATGCCATGAGTGGTCGGCCGGCCGCAGCCGACAAAAAGGTCCCGGCGGCCCAAGAGGTGCTCGTGGTCCATTGCGACGTCACGCCCGAGGCGGTCGCGCGGAAAACCTTCGAGAAACTGCTGGCCGCCAACGGCATCGCCCAGCGCGGGCAACTCAAACTGAGAGACTTGGACGACGACAATAAGACCAGCGGCGATGGAGCAGTGCAAGAAGGCGAGGACATGGAGAAGCTGTGGAAGGACGCCGAGATCGCTCCGCCGCCGGAATCGGGTGAAGTACACTTGATCTACGTCGAGGCCACCCCGGAGCAGATCGAGGCCACGTTGGCCGCGCTCGCCGCACGGCCAAAGGTTTTCTCGAATGTTTCCGTAAATCCGCTGCAAGGAGCGCCTCTGTCGCGCTTGGCCCTCGGTCGCCGGCTCGAGGCGCAACCCAAGGCCGATGCTGCCGCCGCCGGCGGTTTCCGGGAGAAGTCAACCGCCCGCGCGACGGGAAAGGCGGCCAAGTCCGAGGCCGCTCCGCGCGGCGGCGGGGGCGCGTTCGGCGCCGCACCGGCGGCGGACAACCTTGCGAAATCGCGACAAGCCCCGGCGCGCGGTCCCGACCCACTGGGAAAAGCGATCGGGCAGGGCAAACTGGACGCGGACGAGCATGACGCGGACCGGTCGCGGCAAGAAGCGAAAAAAGGAGAAAAACGGCAAACGCGGCAGCCGGCCCGGTACGCTCCTCGTCAACAGGTATTGTTCGTGTTGCGCAACGTCGGCGTCGATCAGCCACCCGTCGCGGCGCCGGCAAAACAGAAGTAACCGGGACATTCCGGGCATAATCCCATTTAGCAGCCCGTTGAAAAAGTCGATTTTCGAGAGTTCGGGTGCCACTGCTGGCTTGTCCAGCAGTGTTTTCCCGGGTGGTTCTCCCCGCACTGCTGGGCAAGCCAGCAGTGGCACCCTTTTTCAACGGTCTGTTGGCCCGCCGTGAATACACGGCGGGGCACGGTTGACCGAGAGGCACTATCGGCAATGAGCGAACCCGCACCGCAAAAATCGCCCGAAGTCCGGCCGCAGCCGCGCATCCCGCCCGTGGACAAAATGGCCTTCGCCCAACTCTCCCACGCCATCCGGCAGTCCGGTCTGACGATCAACGCCGACGCTGTAACTGCCGTGCATGACAACGAGTTTCGCGCCGAGCGCTACCAAAAGGCGTTCGACGTGATCGAAGGGCTGTACATGCGACTACACGCCGAGGCGGCGCGGCGCCGGTCGGATCTGTTGCGGCAAGAGGTACAGTACAAATCGGGCGCGGTGAAGATGACGCCCAAGGAGTGGCTGCTCCGCCAGCGGCGTGAGACGGAGAAGACGCAGAAAATCGAGGCTGCCCGGCGGCATTTCACGCGAATCCTCGACGCCCTGACGGTGATGCGGATGCAAACGCCCGAGCCGTCGCGGATCGAGCCGTCCGAGGACTGAATCGCCGCCTTCCGCGCCGTTCCCTCGTTACGACGCTCCGCGTCGTCAACATTTTTTCCACGCCGAGCGGCAACCGCATCGCCCGGCACTCTTGGGGGGATCGGCCCGTTTCGCCCGCGTTTTACGGGGGTTGTCGTTGATATTTTCGTGCCTTTGGCCAACCGCTGGAGCAGCCGACGCCCCCGCGCGGTAAAATGATCGGCGGTCACTCACGTCACGGTTCGTAGGCTGGGGATTGCGTCCCGACTTCTCCACAGCCGAGAGAAGGCGGGACACCCAGCCTACGAGCTTTTTTAGTTGTCAGTTGTCAGTTGTCAGTTGTCAGTTGTCAGTTGTCAGTGGCCTTGTCGAACTATCAGTGCGTTAAATCCGTAAAACAAGGAAGAAACGGATTTCACTCACGAATGAAAGGAGTCTCGACATGGCTGGAACACGTAAAGGTACATACAAAATCACAA
>JAUWNG010000052.1 GCA_030612765.1 Planctomycetota bacterium | reverse complement strand
TGGAAGTCCATTCCCATGGTAGATTCCTTTCCTGAAATGCCAGATTGCCCAAATCGTCACAAATTCTACCACCCGAACCCAAAATCTCCGATCCCAACCCAGCCAGTCCAAAACCGACAAGAAGTCCGTTCCTGCACCCCCTACGTACTACCGCAATCATTAGCGGTTGACTGCGCCCCGAAGTTCCCCGACAATATGGGGTTATGAAGGATTCTACTGTTGGCATTTGGTTGATCGGGGCCAGAG
The DNA here is from genome assembly GCA_030612765.1 of Planctomycetota bacterium. Lineage (GTDB taxonomy): Bacteria > Planctomycetota > Planctomycetia > Pirellulales > Thermoguttaceae > JAHIKV01. The sequence continues at coordinate 23,606 of JAUWNG010000052.1, read as the reverse complement.
GGGGCGTGGCCTCGACGGCTGTCCTCGGTCTGGCGGCCCTCGAACGTGGGTTGATCGGCCACGTGGGTCTGGTTAGCCAGTTGCCCCAATTTCAACATCTCCCCCTGGTTGGCTGGGATCGCTTAGTTGTCGGGGGGCATGAGATTCGCCGCTCCCCGCTGGTCGACGAAGTCGCCCGAATCGCGGGCCAGAGCCGCATCGAACTGGCCAAAGTGGTCGAGCAGTGCCTGCCGGAGCTGGAAGAAGTTGACCGCCGCATCCGCCCGGGCACGACCATCGGCGTCGGCGAAACTATCGCCGCGTTGGCCGACATGGATATCCCCCAAAATGAGACGCCGCGTCAAGCCATCGAACGGCTGGGCCGCGACATGGCCGAGTTCGTCCGAGCCGAAAAGATCGGCCATCTGGTGGTGGTCAACGTCTCCTCGACCGAGCCGCCGGCGGACGTTTCACGGCTCCCCTCGACCTGGGCGGAACTGGAACGGCTGTTGGAGGACAAGCAAGGTCCTTTGCCGGCCAGTTCGTTGTACGCGATTGCGGCCCTGGAGTCGGGCCATTCGTTCATCAACTTCACCCCCTCGCTCGGCGACGCGCCGGCGGCGATCGACGAACTCGCCCGGCTGAGAGGCGCGTGCCATTACGGTTGCGACGGCAAGACCGGCGAGACGTTGATGAAGAGTGTGCTGGCTCCGATGTTCGCCCGGCGAAACCTGCAAGTTCTTAGCTGGGTGGGACACAACATCTTCGGAAACATGGACGGACAAGTGCTGGACGATCCGGCGAACAAGCGGGCGAAAGTGGCCAGCAAGGACCATCTGATCCGCGAAATACTCGGATACAAACCGAACACGCTGGTCTCGATCGAGTATTTACCCGACCTGGGCGATTGGAAGACCGCCTGGGACCACGTCCACTTTGCCGGGTTCCTGGGCGTGCCGATGACCTTGCAATTCACCTGGCAGTGTAGCGACTCGGTGCTGGCCGCGCCGCTGGTCTTGGACCTCGTGCGGCTGACGGAGTATGCGCATCGCCGCGGACACGTCGGGCAAATGCCCTTCCTAGCCAGCTTTTTCAAAAGCCCCCACGGCGCAACCGAACACTGTTTCGACCGGCAATTCGAGATGCTCGAACAATGGGCGTCGGACTGCGAAACCGCAAGCGGCCAATAAACCACTAGCCACTGACCACTAACCACTGACCACTAACCACTGCCCACTATCTTGCCTCACTCAAAAAAACCACCGCAACGTCGCGGAAAAAAACCGCAGGCCGCCGCCGACAAACAGACCGCGCCCGGATTCGCTGGAATGGGTCTGTCGAAAGTGATGCTCGCCGCGCTGAATGAAGCGGAATATCTCGACCCCACGCCGATCCAGGCCGGGCTGATTCCCCGCGCCATTGAAGGCGTTGACCTGATGGGCCAAGCCCAGACGGGCACCGGCAAGACCGCCGCCTTCTGCATCCCCATCCTCGAACGGTTGCAACCCCGCTCCGAGGCATTGTGGGTGCAGGCCCTGGTCCTTTTGCCCACCCGGGAGCTGGCCGTCCAGGTCCGCGACGAGTGCGTGAAGTTGGCCTTTGGGCGGGACGTCCGCGTGACGGCCGTCTACGGCGGCAAACCGATCCGCAAGCAGGTCGAGCAGCTCCAACGCGGCACGGAGATAGTCGTCGGCACGCCGGGGCGGATAATGGACCTGATGAACCGCGGCTCGCTGGTGCTCGGCGAGGTCCGTTTCGTGGTCCTCGACGAGGCCGACCGGATGCTGGACATCGGCTTCCGCCCGGACATCGAAAAGATTTTGCGCCGTTGTCCTCGAACGCGGCAGACGCTGTTGTTCAGCGCCACGATTCCCCCGCCGGTCAAGCGGCTGGCCGAACGCTACATGCACGAGCCGGAAATGGCCGACTTCTCCACGAAGGATCTGGCCGTGGAGACGATCGAGCAATGGTATTTCACGGTCGACGCCGAGCGGAAGTACGACCTGCTGGTGAAGCTGCTGGAGCGGGAACGGCCGCGGCAGGCGATCGTCTTCTGCCGCACGAAGCGAGGGACCGACAAGGTCTGCCGCCGGCTCGGCCAGTCGTTCCGCGACGTGGACACGATCCACGGCGACCTGCAACAACGTACCCGCGACCGCGTGATGAGCAGCTTCCGCGAAGGAAAGATCAAGGTGCTGGTGGCCACCGACGTGGTGGGCCGGGGTATCGACGTGACCAGAATCTCGCACATCGTCAACTACGACATCCCGCAGTTCTGCGACGATTACGTGCATCGCGTGGGGCGCACCGGCCGGATGGGACGCGAGGGCGTCGCCTTCACCTTCGTCACGCCCGAGGAAGGAAACGAGCTGACGCGGATCGAAATGCGCATCAACCGGTTGTTGAAGCGCGACGAGATCCCTGGTTTCGTGGCGCTCAGCAAGCCGCAGCCGACCGACGACTTCGACGCCGAGAACGGCGAACCGCTCGAGCCTCCGGCGCCGAAGCCGGTTTTCGGCCGCCGCACCCGCCGCATCCGCCGGGCACTGTAGCATTTGTAGGACAGGTTGCCAACCTGTCTCACGCATTTGTAGGACAGGTTGCCAACCTGTCTTACGACATTTTCGGAGGTCAGAGAAACGCACCTCCTTTCGTCTATCCTTCTTGAGAAGGATTCAGTTCCATGCAAGTTCTTCCCTTGTTGCTCTGGGCCGTATTGGCGACTGGAACACCCCAGAACGAAGGCCGAGGGGTTTGGTGTGAAGGCACGGGACCATATCGGGGCGATTGGGACCGCTCGGCCAAGCTGCTGGCCGACAACGGACTGAACATGGTCATGCCGCTGATGCTCTGGGGCGGCGTGGCCCACTATGCCAGCGACGTGCTCCCGCGCAGCGCGATATTCCATAAGTACGGCGACCAACTCGAACAGTGCTGCGCGGCGGCTCGGAAGCACGGCCTCGAGGTCCACGTCTGGAAGGTCAATTACAATCTGAATACGGCGCCGTGGAAGTTCATCGAAAGCATGCGCCGCGAGGGCCGCACTCAAGTCAGCGTAAAAGGCAAGCCGTTCGACTGGCTCTGTCCCTCGCATCCCGAGAACCGGAAGCTGGAGTTGGAGGGGATGTTGGAGGTGGCCCGCAAGTACCCGATCGACGGCTTGCACCTCGACTATATCCGCTATCCCGGCCGGAGGCTCTGCTACTGCGAGGGCTGCCGGCGGCGGTTCGAGGCCGACAGCGGACAAAAGGTATCGAACTGGCCGGAGGAGTGTTGCTCCGGCGCGCGGAAAAATGAATACAACGACTGGCGTTGCCGGCAGATCACTTCCCTGGTCGGGGAGGTGAGCCGCGAGGCGCGGAAAATCCGGCCGGGGCTGAAAATCTCGGCGGCCGTATTCGGGGCATATCCCGACTGCCGTAAGTCGCGGGCACAGGATTGGCCTAAGTGGATCGACGCCGGATACCTGGATTTCGTTTGTCCGATGAACTACACCGAAAACGACAAGGATTTCGCCCGCTGGGTGCGGAACCAGGTGAAGATTACGGGGGGCCGAATTCCGCTTTATCCGGGCATTGGGGCCGCGTCGTCGCAGAGCACGCTGACTACGGACCGGGTATTGGATCAAATCCGCCTTGCCCGATCGCTCGGCGCGAGCGGCTTCGTGATCTTCAATTTCAACGCCGCGACGGCGAAGTCGATCGTTCTCGGCGTGGGGCGTGGCGTCGGCTCGCGGCAAGCCATCCCGCCACACCACCGTTGACATTTTTCCAGGTGGTGTTAAATTTTAACCATTGCAACTTGCCCACTGTTTTTCAAACGCAAGAGTACCTACCATGATTACGATTCCACGCTATAACGCGCTTGCTGTCATATTGTTCGCCGCCGCGTGTACGACGGTTCTTCAGTCACATTCTCTCGGCAGCGAGTATGATCAAACCGACTTGCTTCCGACACGGCTCTTTTTGTCCACCCCGGCGGCGGCGCAAACCGGAATCCAACCGGCTGTCGTGCGGTCGCCTCAAGGAGTACACGTCGAGATTCGCGATGGCCGGCGGGTCGTCTTCACGCCGATCGACGGACAGTCCTCTTTAATAATTACGCAGCCGACGGGTACGACGCCGGTGTATTACGCGGAAGCCGCGGTCCGCGACGGAGAACTGCGCCTTTCCGGCGGCTCGGCCCCGGGGCTTGCCGTCGCCGAGACGTACCGGAACATCACGCCGGACCTGATCGAGCGATCCGTTACCGTTACCGCCAGGTCCGACCGGCGTTACTACCTGGAGCTTGGTTGGACGGATGCGACCGGCGGCGAGTTCTACTCGTTCCTTGGACCGGAGAAGGCGACGAAGCAGTACAGCCCGAGTTGTTCCGGCCCCGAGTTCGCCAGTCGCCTCCCGCACTCCCCGCAGACGTTTCCTTTCCTTGGGACCCGCGTGGAGCAGACGCTCTACGGCATTTTGGGCGATTCGCCGGGCATGTGGGAGAATCGGTGCTTCATGCGATTCCAGCCGCCACAGCGCCGCCTCTCGTTAAGCAATGGCGACGGCTCGCCGCGCCGCGCAATCACCCTTCCGGAATCGATCGACGACGCCAGCGTGTATCGGGCAACCTTCGACGGATGGCAGCACATCGAGATAGGGCAAACTCAGACGTGGAAGACCTGGCTCTTCCGCAGTCCGGTGCGCTCGCTCTACGACGTACGACTGGCGGCCCATCTCGCCCTGGCCAACGCCAAGGGGTTCAACGGTTCCGCCTTGGAGGCGATTCTGCGCAATACCTCGTATCTACTGCTGCGGCGGAACCTCTTGCGGTCGGAAAGCGATTACCTGTTCATCTCCGGTGTGGGATATGGCTGGAAGCATTGGGTCTCCGACGGCTTCTGGATGAGCCGCGGGCTAGACGATCCCAAGTTCGACGCCGAGGCCCAGGCCGCGGTGTTCTTCGATCGGCTCAGCTACGAGGACAACGCCCAGTACTTTTTGATCTGGTCGGCGATCGTCAAACGCGCCGGCGGCCGGCTCAATCCTTACGCGGTCGCCAGAGCGTACCGTTTCATTCGCCGACACGAGAAGGACGGACTGTATATCCCGCCGCCGCACCTGACGCCCGAGTTGAAGGGCTTCAAGACCTACCACGATATGCTCCCCTACGAAGACGACGACGCTCCGTCCTCGAACCAGGGCTTTCATTGCGGGGCCCTGATGGCGGCCAAGGAACTCGGCTTTCCGGTCACCGATAAGGAGATCGACAAGGCCATCGCGGGCTACCGGCGAATGTTCAATCCGACGGGCGGCTACATGGCGACCAGCCTCAAACAACAGGAGCACGTAGGGCAGGACTCGCTCTACGGCGAGGTCCTCACCTTCGCCGTATTCGGCCGCCGGCTCCTGCCCGACGAAATGGTCCGCAAACACCTGGAGACCACGATGCGGATACAGTCGCCCTACGGCATGCGGATTATCTCGAAGGCCAACGGCGATCTATTGGACGGCCATAGCGGCGTCTACGTGTTTGGCGGATCGTGGTTCCTCAACGACGCGGCCAACTACCTCGACGGGCTGATCCACGGCATGGACCCCAATTGGGTTGATGACCGCCTGCTCTGGCGGCTGGAGAAGGAATTGGTCCACATGCCGGCCTTTCATGAATCGATCAGCACCGTTAATGGAAGGCCGTACGGCCATCATCTCTATTCCTGGAACTCGGGCTTTTGGTGGCTTCGCCGCGAGGTCCGCAAACAGTTGGGCCTCACGGGCGCTGATCCCCTGGAGAGTCGGCTGGACCAGAAGCTAGGGGTGGTGCGTCGGGAAGGGCATTTGGTTCTCGATCCGGCGGCGGCCCAGTTGCGGCCCAAAGAATGACGATCCTCAGCCGTGTCTATTCGTGGGGGAACTTGCGCTTTTTCCAGGTCCATTCCCGCGATTCGCTGCTTTTGACCAGCCGACGATAGACGAAGTCGGCGATCAGCCCCGCGATGTTGAACCGCGGATCGAGCAGTTTCGTGCCTTGCAGACTGGTGTCCAGTCCGCCGAGAAAGAGGGTTTGCTTGTCGAGCTTGTCGTCGCCCGTCGGCTCGGGATGGAACCGCTCGAAGATGCCGTATATTCGTTTGGCTCCTCCCATTGCCTTGCCGTTCCGCTTTCCGGCGAGGATCAATATGGAGATGTCGGATTGCACGGCCCTGTTGGCCACCGCGCGGCGCAGCGGCAGGCCGCGGAACGACCACTCGGGCGAGATCAGCACCAGGGCCTTGACGAAGCGGCCCAGCTTCAGCGGTCCGTAGTAAACGGCGCCGTAGTTGTATCCGATGGCGTCGTACCAGGCGAAGTCCAGGGCAACGGAAGCCCCCATGCCGGCGCCGACGATGCAGAGTTTGTCGATGTTCAATTCACCCGCGTTGTTCCTGTTCCAAAGGAAGTCCTTGACCGCCATCATGTCCTGCCCGACCATCCGGCCGAACTGGATGGGGGCCATTGTCGCGGCGTCGAGCCGTTCGTCCCGACGGGCGCCTTTTACGCGAGTGCTCTCGCCGTGGCCGCGCAAGTCGGGCGCGATCACCGCGTAGCCCAGCGCCTGCAGCGCCGGGGCCAGATCCTTAAACTCGTTCCGGCTCTGCTTCCAACCGTGCAACAACACAATAGGAATCGCCTGCTTGCCCTTGAAACTGGGGTAGTACGTAATCGCCAATTGAAGACCGTCGCCGGTCTGAAGTCCGAGGTCCTCCGGCTTGGGAATCTTTTGCTTGTCTTCCCCGCCGTTGGCCTGTGGTTTATTGCCTTGGCAGTGGGCCGATGGGGCGAACCCCGACCAGATCAAGACCGCAACCGCCGCCAAAACCGCCGTCGTAAGTGCCTGAGCCAAACGATAAGACCGCGCCGTTGTCCGGGAAGATTGTCTGATTTGCATGGGCCGAACCCTCATGGGAAAGAGCCAGTGGCGGAGTGACTTGGCCGAAACAGCCCCCTCTAACGTGTATAGTACCCGCGCAACGGCCCGCGGTCAACATTGTGGCGGAAACCGACTGTTAGCAGCCCGTTGAAAAAGTCGGCCTTCGGGAATTTGGGTGCCACTGCTGGCTTGTCCAGCAGTGTTTTTCCGGGAATTTCTCCCCTGCACATGCACTGCTGGACAAGCCAGCAGTGGCACCCTTTTTCAACGGGGCGTCGATGTCCCGGACCGCTATTTGTCCAGTGCCTTGGCGTCCATGGCCATGTCGGCGTGGGGATCGTGGGCGTAGAAGTGGCGGGCGATCTGATCGGCCAGCACGAGCACGAACTCGCGGCGGAATCCCCGCTCCGTCCGCTCCGAGGTGGGGATGGGCGCGTTCGGCGGGTAAACGCACTGAGGTAGCGGTTTCTCAAAGACCACCTTGCCGCCGTCTCGGCAGTCGAACACCCAAATCGTGGCATTGGCTTTTCCCTGATAAAGCGTCTGGCCCTGGAAGGTGCTGAAACCCTCGAGGTCGATGCCCACGACCATGTCTACCTTCATCGCCTTGCCGACTTCGACGTATTCTTCCCAGGTGTTCTCGTCGAGCCACTGGGCGACCTTTCGCTGGTCGACGGTCTCGATCTTGGGTACCTTTTCTTGGAGCAGGCGGGTGATTTGCTTAGCCAGGTCGCGGCCGACGTTCGCGTTGCGGTATTGGAGCGAGACCAGCGGCCGGCAGACCACGGCCACCTTCATTTCCTTTAACTCCTTGAAGTCGGGATCGACGTCCGTTCCCTTGAGCAGATACATCGCGGTAAGCATGAAGCCTTGACACCCGATGGCCGGCAAGGCGACAACCGCCAAGACCGCCAGCAAGACCACTCTATGTCGAATCGAGGGACAATTCATCACACCACCTCGTGTCTAATGCGCATAATGGGGGGTTGCCGAAAAGAGGCCGAAGGATAGCCGCTTCGGCCGAAGGCCGCAAGCCCGATTTTATCTCTATAAAAGCTGCGCTGTGGTGGTCGCGCCCGCCGGAAAGTTCGCGTCATGCGGCAGAAAGCAGGGTGGGTCAAGCGAAGCACAGCCCCACCAATAGCGCAATAGCGGGGAAAAACATGGTGGGGCTGCGCTTCGCTTGACCCACTCTACACAGCTTTTTTCGCCTTACGGAATGTTTCCAACGCGGCGGGAAACGGGGCCAATGCCCGCTCTAATATCCCAAACGTGTAAGCGATCGTTACGCCGTAGTTGCAGATCGGCACGTCGTCGCGGCGGCATCGGGCCATGCGGGTAAGCATCTCGCGGCGGTTCCACATGCACGCGCCGCAATGAATCACTAATTTGTATTCGCTTAGGTCGTCGGGGAAATCGTGTCCCTGCACGGTATCGAACCGCAGTTCGCCGCCGACGTATTCCTGGAGCCAGCGCGGTATCTTCACCCGGCCGATGTCGTCGATTACCGGATGATGCGTGCAGGCCTCGGCCACCAGCACGCGGTCGCCGACGCGGAGCCGGTCGATGGCCAGCGCCCCTTCGACGAACTGGCGGAGGTCTCCCTTTTGCCGGGCCATGAGGATCGAGAAGGAGGTCATTTTCACCTCCGGCGGCGTGTCGGCCGCGACCTCGCGGAAGGCCTGCGAATCGGTGACGACCAATGCCGGCGGACGATTCAAGCGGCCCAGCGCGGCCCGTAGTTCACGCTCCTTGACCACCATGCAGCAGGCGTCGCCGTCGAGCAGGTCGCGTATCGCTTGCACCTGCGGAAGGATCAGCCGGCCCTTGGGCGCCTCCAGGTCGATGGGCACCACCAGCACGGCCATCTCGCCCGGCGGAACCAGATCGGACAGCAGCGGCGGCGGGCGAAGGAAATCCTCGGGTACGACCCCGATCAACGCCTCGCGCATCTCCAACGCGCCGCGCCCCTCGCTGGCGACCGTCTCGACAAAGGGGATATTATCCGCTTGCAGTTTTTCTTGCGCAGCCGCAAGCGGCGGCGCGACGTCGGACTTGTTGAAAGCAACTATGACCGGCACGTTCCGCTCGCGCAATTCGCGGAGAATTTCTTCCTCGAAATCGCCCCAGCGGCCGGCGTCGACGACCAGAATGCCCACGTCTGTGCGATCGAGAATCCGCCGCGTTTTCTCCATGCGTTGTCGGCCCAGCGCGCCGCTGTCGTCCAGCCCGGCGGTGTCGATCCAGAGCACCGGCCCAAGCGGCAACAGTTCCATCGGCTTTTCGACCGGATCGGTGGTGGTGCCGGCGACCGGCGAGACGATCGAAACCTCCTGCCGGGTCATCGCGTTCAACAGCGACGACTTGCCGGTGTTGCGGCGGCCGAAGATGCCGATGTGCAGGCGGAGTCCCTTGGGCGTGGTTTTCATGGCATACCATTAAGCCGCGACCGTTGGTCGCGCTTTGTGTCAAAAATACAAATCCCGCTCGTCGCCCTCGGCAATCCGTCGCAAGCGATCGGTGAGTTGACGTTTTCGCTCTCCTTCCGGCAGATTCCGGACCTCGCGGCGAATGGCCTCCTCGCCGGCGGCGCGGGTCTCGGGCGAGGAGTAATCGACCAGGTACTCCATCAGCGTGGTCAGCGCGTTCGGCGTGCAGAAATTGCGAATAAAACCCGGGATGGCGAACTCCATGAAATGCTCGCCGGTCCGTCCCAGCCGGTAACAGGCCGTGCAAAAACTCGGAATGTAGCCGTCGATCAGCAACTCGCGCATCACCTCGTCCAACGAGCGGATGTCGCCCAGCGAGAACTGCTCGCGCTCCATGACTTGTGCGTCGCCGGCCTCGGTATATCCACCCAGCTCGATGCGGCTGCCGGCGTCGATCTGCGAAACGCCGAACCCCAGCACCGCGCGGCGGACCTCGGCCGGCTCGCGGGCGGTCAGTATCATGCCCGTGTAAGGAACCGCCAACCGCAAAACGGCCACCAATCGCTTGAAATCCTCGTCGCCGACCAGATACGTTTCGTCCAGTTCCACTCCATGCGCCGGCCGCAGCCGGGGAAAGCTGATCGTGTGTGGCCCGACGTTGTAATGCTTTTGCAAGTGCAGGGCGTGGGTAACAAGCCCCAAGACCTCGAACCGCCAGTCGTACAGCCCGAACAGCGCGCCGATGCCCACGTCGTCGCACTCGGCCTCCATCGCCCTGGATACGCCGTCGAGCCGCCAGAGATAATTCCCCTTGCGCGTGCCGGCCGGATGCACGCGGCGGAAAGTCTCGTGGTGGTAGGTTTCCTGGAATACCTGATAGGTTCCGATGCCGGCTTCCTTGACCGTCAGGTATCCGTCGTGGTCCAGCGGGGCGGCGTTGACGTTGATCCGCCGGATTTCGCCGTGGCCGGTCGTCGTGGCGTAGACGTGGCGGACGCAGTCGGCGATGAACTCGGCGTCGTAGTGCGGATGCTCGCCGAAGACCAGGATCAGCCGCTTGTGTCCCTTTTGTTCCAACGCCAACACCTGCTGGCGAATTTCGTCCTCGTCCAGGGTGCGGCGGATCGCTTCCCGATTCGAGCGGCGGAACGCGCAGTATCGGCAATCGTTGGTACATTCGTTGCCAACGTAGAGCGGGGCGAAAAGCACAATGCGGTTGCCGTATACGTCGCGTTTCAACTGCCGGGCGGCGTCGAATATTTTCTCGACCATCTCCGGCCGGTCGGCCGCCAGCAGTACGGCCGTCTCGTCGACCGAGAGCGGCTGCTTGGACAGGCTCTTGGCGATTACTTCGTCGAGTTGCCCCGGCTCAATGCTAATATCCAACAGGGCATTCAATCGCTGCTCGTCGATGAAGTCGAACCCGCTGCGGCTGAGTTTGTTCTGGTCAATCTCGAACGACATTCTACGTTCCTAACTTCCTGTAGGTTATGCTTTAGCATAACATCCGGCAAATCCATAATTCGTTATGCTAAAGCATAACCTACGGTACCGATGTGCCGTCGGCCGCTAAACGTTGGTGATAGTTCGGCGAGTCTCCCCTGCCGGCGCCGGGTCGCCGCCCCAGGGCCTTGATCCGATCGCTCAAACACTGTTGACACTTCCGGCCGGTCTCCGCAATGCAAGCCTTGTCGGGATAAATCTCGTAAAGTATACGGTATTTTGGCGGCGTGAGGTTTGGCATTGCCACGTTGGCCCCGCGGACCAAACCCCACTCCCGTCCATAATCGGTGTTCAACGTGGCCAGGGCGGTGGTGGCCGGAATGTTCGTAAGCGGGCAAACCAGCCGGGTCAATGCGATTACCTTATAAGTCATGGCCTCATCCGCCGGAACTTGCCGGCCGGCCGGGGCATCGGGCCAAGCGCGGCGATCGGCCAGCGGCGTGTCGGGGTGACACAAATACGGCCCGACGCCGATCATGTCCAACTCGAGCCGTCCGAACAGCTCAATGTCGTCGGCCAGGTCGTCGAAGGTTTGGCCGGGGATGCCGATCATCACACCGCTGCCTACCTCATAGCCCAGGTTGCGTAGCGTTTCGAGAATCGCCAACCGATCCGACTTCCGCCGTTTAGCGGCCGACGGCACGTCGGCCTTCGGCGGATGGATTCTATCGTACAACTCGCGGTTGGAGGTCTCGAACCGCAGCAGGTAGCGGTCGGCCCCGGCCCGGCGCCACTCGGCCAACTCGTTGTCGTCCCGTTCACCGAGGCTGAGTGTAACGGCCAGCGGTGTTTCGGCCTTGATCCGCCTGATCAATCCGGTCATCCGTTGGCCGGTCAGTTGCGGGTCTTCGCCCGACTGGAGCACGACGGTCCCGTAGCCGAATTCGACGGCCTGCCGGGCACACCGTAGAACCTCGTCGTCCGACATGCGATAGCGCTGGAGTCCGGCGTTGGCGGCCCGCAGTCCGCAGTAGCCGCAGAGCCGGACACAGTGGTTCGACAGCTCGACCAGCCCGCGCAGATGGACCTCGTCGCCGACGTTTTCCCGTCGCGTTTGATCGGCCAGCCGCCAGAGGTCTTCGAGCCAGCCGGGGTCGGTTTCTCGGAGCCAGTTGATGATTTCGCTGCGTTGCATGTTCTATAATCATCCAATTATACGCAACACTGCCCGTCGGGGGGAGAGGTTGCGCGGAAATTATGCGATTGGAGCATGTCTTTGCGGCAAATTCGCTGTTGAAAATGTTTAGCCGCCGCGTCTACGCGGCGAGGAATATTGCAATCCGGTCGAAGGGGGTGGAGGCCCGCCATCCACCATGATAGTATGACGGATGCGGGACATTCCACATCATCCTCGTCGCACACTCTCCATGACCCTCTACTACGCCAACGGCTCGCCGCAAACCGACCTGAACGACCAAGACCTACGCGCGGCGATGGTCGAAACGCTGCAACGTCTGGAGCCGCGGCAAAAGGTTCTCGCGCTGCCGCCCGACCATACCCGATCGAACAGCATGGCCGGGCCACTATGCGGCATGGCCTACGAGTATTTCGGCGACCGGCTGACCGACGTCATGCCGACCTTGGGCACCCACGCCCCGATGACCGAACGACAACTGGACCGCATGTTTCCCGGCGTGCCGAAGAACCTGTTCCGCGTCCACGACTGGCGACGCGACGTGGTCACGATCGGCACGGTCCCGGCCGAGTTCGTCGCCCGCGCCACCGAAGGCGTTTATCGCAAACCGTGGCCCGCCCAGCTCAATCGGCTGGTGTGGGAAGGCGGCCACGACCTGATCCTCTCGATCGGTCAGATCGTCCCCCACGAGGTCGTCGGCATGGCCGGCTACAACAAGAATCTTTTCATCGGCGCCGGCGGTCAGGACGGCATCAACGAGAGCCACTTCATCGGCGCGGCCTACGGCATGGAAAGAATGATGGGCCGGGCCGACACCCCCTTGCGGCGCATACTGAACTACGCCCAGGAGCAATTCTGCGGCCATCTGCCGGTGGTTTTCGTGCTGACGGTCGTCGGCCCGCGCGAAGACGGAACGCTCGCGGTGCGCGGGCTGTTTATCGGCGACGACGTGGAGTGTTTCGAGCGTGCGGCCGCGCTCTCCTTGCAGGTCAACTTCACGGTGCTCGACCGGCCGCCCCAAAAAATCGTCGTCTATCTCGACGCGGACGAGTTTCACAGCACTTGGCTGGGCAACAAGGCGATCTACCGCACACGGATGGCGATTGCCGACGGCGGCGAGTTGGTGATCCTGGCGCCCGGCGTGGCCGCGTTCGGCGAGGACCGCGAAATCGACCGCCTGATCCGAAAGTACGGCTATCGGACGACGCCCGAGGTCATGCGGTTTATCGAGCAATCGGAAGAACTCCAAAAAAATCTTTCCGCCGCGGCGCATCTGATTCACGGCTCTTCCGAAGGGCGATTCACGGTAACCTACTGCCCCGGCAAACTCACGCGGGAAGAGATCGAATCGGTCGGTTACCGCTACGCCGACCTGGAAACGATGCTGCGTCGTTACGACCCCCATGTTCTCCGCGAGGGCTGGAACGAGATGTCCGACGGCGAGCGGATTTTTTTCATCGGCAATCCGGCCCTGGGGCTTTGGGCCAGCCGCGAGCGGCTGGGAAGAGTTGAGGAGAGAAGAGAGAAGAGGGAGGAGAGAGGAGAGAAGGGGGAATAGACGAACGGCGCTGATCGTGCCATCTAATCTCCTCTCTTTTCACTCTTTTCTCCTCATTCTTCCCTCCTCGCTCTTCCCTCCTCGCTCTTCTCTCCTCTCTCTTCACTCTTCTCCCCTCTTCCCTCCCCCTTCTCCCTTCCTCTGCCGCAGCGCTTCGTAGAACAACACGGCGGCGGTGGCGGAGACGTTCAGACTGTCGGCCGCGCCGAGCATCGGCAGCCGCACGGCCTGAATGTCCTCTCCGGTCCAGAGCGACGAAAGCCCCTCGGCCTCGCTGCCGAGCACGATTGCCGTCGGGCCGCGATAATCTACTTCGGTATAGTCCACGGCGCTATTGACCCGGGCGGCGAATATGCGGAAACCGTTCTTCCGCAACCAGGCGAGTGCGTCATCGCTTGAGGCTTCGCAGACCGGCATCGTGAAAATCGTCCCCAGGCTGGCCCGGATGGCGTTGGGGTTATACAGATCGGTACGCGGATCGGCCGTGATGAGTGCGGATACCCCGGCGGCGTCTGCGCTGCGGAGCACGGCCCCCACGTTGCCGGGCTTTTCCACGCCCTCCAGCACCGCCACCAGGGGAACGGCTGGGGTGGCAGTTGAACTGCCACCCTGCCGAAGCGCGACCGGCGGTCGCGGCTTTATAGACGCCAACGTCGTCCTGGGCGTTTCGGCCACGCCGAGCACTCCCTCGGCTCGCCGTCCGAAGGCCAGCTTCTCGAACACCGCCTCGCTGACTTCGAGCACTTCGCCGCCGCTTTGAGGCAACGCGGCCAACAACCGTTGCGAATCCTCGTTTTCGCGGAGCGGTCGGCAAACAAACGTTTCCAGCAGTTTCACGCCCGCGTCGATCGCGCGGAGCAACTCGCGCGAGCCGTCGATGAGGATGCGTCCTTGTTTCTCGCGGTGGCGTCGATTGCGCAGCCGAACGGCGTCTTTTACGCGCGGATTCTGGAGACTCGTAATCAGCGACATTTTGTTTCCGTGATTATTCATTATCGAAACAGCCGGGGCTAACAGTCCGTTGAAAAAGGGTGCCACTGCTGGCTTGTCCAGCAGTGCGGGGAGAAACACCCGGGAAAACACTGCTGGACAAGCCAGCAGTGGCACCCAAACTCCCAAATCCGACTTTTTCAACGGGGTGCTAACCAATCGTTCGTTCCAATCGCACGACGACCCCGGCGGGCAGTTTCCGTCCGTCGGCCGCGCGGACGGTCAATTTCCGCCCGACGATTTTACCGTCGCCGCCGGTGGCTTCGAGCATCATCCGCCGCAATTTGTCCGCATCGTAGCCGGGGGTGTGGCACGTAAGCAGCATGAACTCCGGCCGGCCGGAGGTCAACTCGCCGCACATCCGAAGCAGTTGGGGCAGGTGCTCCGACAGCCGCCAGACCTCGCCTCGCGGCCCGTGGCCGTAGCTGGGCGGGTCGAGAATCACGGCGTCGTAGCGGTTGCCCCGTTTCAGCTCCCGCTCGACGAATTTCACCGCGTCCTCGGCGATCCAGTGGACGGGCGCGTCGGCCAACCCGGAGAGTTCCGCGTTGCGTCTTGCCCAGGCCACGACGTTTTTTGCCGCGTCGACGTGTGTCACTTCCATTCCGGCGGCGGCCGCGGCCAACGTGCTTCCCCCGGTGTAGGCGAAGAGGTTGAGGACTTTCATCGTCCGTTTTGTGTTCGGGGTGGCACGCTGCAATCTGCCCTCACCCCCGGCCCCTCTCCCATGGGGAGAGGGGAGAATGTCGGCGATCCAATCCCAGTTCTCCGCCTGTTCGGAAAAAAGCCCCAGGTGGCCGAAGTCGGTCCGCTTCAACTCGAACCGCAACGGACCGAAGGCTACCGTCCATCGCTCGGGCAACTCGCGCCGATATGTCCACTCGCCTTTTTCCTCGTTGCGTCCCTCGAAGCGCGCGTCGGCTTGCGCCCAAGCGTCGGGATCGGCCCGTTTGAAACCTTCCGCCGCCGGGCAGGGCCGATCGAGCAGGAACTCGCCGAACCGTTCCAGCCGCCGGCCGTCGCCGAAGTCGAGAAGTTGGTAATTGTCGAGTGGAAACATGCTGTACGGTAAACAATAGCTATGGGAATGATTCAACCGTTTGCCGCGACGGGTAATTATCAAACATAACTTGAACAGGAGGAAACGGAGAAAACAGAGTTCAAAAGCAATCATACCATCCCCCTCTGCTGTCTCTGTTTCCTCCTGTTCAAAAAATTAACTGCATGTGGGGAAACTATCGTCGGCTATGTTAAATCGACGTTGACTGGATTGTGACACCCACGAAGTTTTGACCGCCAAACTACTATTCGCACTATTATTGCCGAAACAAATGTTCCAAGACCAATAAACAACAACCATGCGCCAATTGTCTGAGAAGGATGGTGAACTTTTGGATGTGAATTGAATACAACTGATCCCAGAATGGCGCAAGCGAGTCCCGCAAATTGCAGCCACCTCATTAACCGTACGACAGGCGTCATTTTATCATTCCTTTTTTCTTCGCTTCGCCGTCTTGCGATGCGGCCGGTATCCGGCGGTGGGTTTTTCTTGTTTCCGCTCCCGACGCGGCGGTGGTTTTCGAGCGGCGGAAACCTTCGGCGGACGAGACGGGATCAAACACCCCGAACCGTCGCCGATCAGGTCGGGCCGGCCGGCCTCCTCGAGCGCCGCCCGGACGTCGGCGTAATTCTCCGGCTTGAAGTATTGCAGCAGCGCCCGTTGCAGCCGCCGCTGGCGGGCGCCGCGGGGAACGTAGACCTCCTCGCCGCTCAGGGGATCGATGCCCGTGTAGTACATGCAGGTGGCAATGTCCATCGGAGCGGGAATGAAATCCTGCACCTTGTCGGGTTTCAATCGGCGCCGTTTGATGTACAGGGCCAGCGAAATCATGGCGCTGAGGTCGCAGCCCGGATGGCCGGAGATGAAATACGGCACGAGGAACTGCCGCTTGCCGGCTTCGGCCGACTGGCGGCGGAACTCTCGTCCAAAATCCTCGAACTGCTCGATCGGCGGCTTGTGCATCCGCCGCAAGACCTCCGGGTCGGAATGTTCGGGGGCGACCTTCAACAGGCCGCCGGTGTGATGGCGGGCGACGTGGCGGATAAACGCCGGGCTGCGCAGCGCCAGGTCCATGCGGATGCCCGAGGCAACCAGTGCCCGCTTCACGCCCGGACAGCGCCGCGCCGCCTTAAGCAGTTGGATCAGCGGCCCGTGATCGGTTGTCAGCCGCGGGCAGATCTCCGGCCAGAGGCAACTCGACCGCCGGCACTTTTCCCGCTCCTCGGGCCGCGAGCAGTTCATCCGGTACACGTTGGCGGTCGGACCGCCCAGGTCGCTGATCGTGCCGGAAAAATCGGGCTGCCCGGCCACGCGGCCGATCTCGGCCAGGATCGACTCCTCGCCGCGGCTCTGAACAACGCGGCCCTGGTGGAGTGTGATCGAACAGAAGGAGCAGCCGCCAAAGCAGCCTCGCGCGATCTGGATCGAGTCCTTCACCACCTCGAAGGCCGGAACCCGCCGCCGCGCGTAGCTTGGGTGCGGCCGACGGGTGAACGGCAGACCGTACACGCGGTCCATCTCTTCCTGTGTAAGCGGCCAGGCCGGCGGGTTCACCACCACCGCCTCGCGGTCGTGATACTGGACCAACGCTCGGGCGTTGTAGGGGTTCGTCTCCTCGTGAATCATCCGCGTCATGGCGACGAAGGCGGATTTATCGGTCGATACTTCTTCGTAACTCGGCAGCACGAGTGGAGAGTGGGGCGGTTGCGAAACCGCAAGCGGCTTTTCACTCTTCTCACTCTTCTCACTCTTCTCTTCTCTCTCTTCTCCCTTCTCCCCTCTTCCTTCACTCGCTCCCAACCGATATGCGGTGCCGCGGATGTCGCGCAATTGACGGATCGGCTCGCCGGTCGCCAGTCGCTTGACGATTTCGATCAGCGGGCGCTCGCCCATGCCGTAGACCAACAGATCGGGCTTGGCGTCCAGCAGGATTGAACGCCGTACCTTGTCGCTCCAGTAATCGTAATGTGCCAGGCGGCGGAGACTGGCCTCGACCCCGCCGGCGACGACCGGTACGCCCCGATACGCCTCGCGTACCCGTTGGCAATAGGCCAGCGTGGCCCGATCCGGCCGGCGGCCCGGCTCGCCGTCGGGGCTATAGGCGTCGTCGTTGCGGACCTTGCGGGCGGCCGTGTAATGGTTGAGCATCGAGTCCATGTTGCCCGCGCTGACGGCGAAGCAGAGCCGCGGCCGGCCGAAGGTCCGCCAGGCGTCGCACGACCGCCAGTCGGGCTGGCTGAGGATCGCCACGCGAAAACCCTCGGACTCCAACACTCGCCCCAGCAGCGCCATGGCGAAACTGGGATGATCGACATAAGCGTCGCCGGTGACGAAGACCACATCCACCGAGTCCCAGCCGCGGGCGGCCACTTCGGACGGCGTCATCGGCAGCGGCGCATCATCAGTTTTCATCGAACGTGCCATCCATGTATTCTATGCCGACGGCGGCGGCCTGTCACTGCCGCGAAAAGGGGCACTGGGGAACGCGGCGAATAATGATATAATGCCGCACTGTTGTGTGCGCCCGGCACAAGTGCCGGGGCTAACAGTCCGTTGGAAAAGTCGGATATGGGAGTTTGGGTGCCACTGCTGGCTTGTCCAGCAGTGTTTTTCCGGGAGTTTTCTCCATGCACTGCTGGACAAGCCAGCAGTGGCACCCTTTTTCAACAGGCTGCTAAACGTGAAGGAATTATCGGGGCACATGAATATGCCACCGCTTCGCATACTAATAGTCCGCCTCAGCGCGATCGGCGACGTGATCCAAACCATGCCGGTCGCCTGCGCGCTGCGGGAACGGTTTCCCGACGCCATGCTGGCTTGGGCGGTCGAGCGGCGGGCCGGCACACTGCTGCAAGGTCACGAGGCGCTCGACGAATTGATTATGCTTCCGCGCGGCTGGCTCAAATCGCCCGGCGGCGTTTGGCGGTTGCGTCGCAAGCTGCGAGAGCTTCGCTTCGACGTGACGGTGGACGTGCAGAGCCTGACGAAGTCGGCCGTGCCGGCGTGGCTCACCGGCGCGCGGCGGCGGGTCGGCTTCGGAAACCCCGGCGGACGCGAGTTGAGCAAGTGGTTTAACAACGAGCGGGTCGATCCCCAGTCCACGCACGTGATCGACCGCTACCTGGAACTGCTCGGTCCGTTGGGTATCCGCTCGCCGACGGTCCGCTTTCAAGTTCCCGAGCAAGCGGAGGCCCGCGAGTCGGCCGAGCGGACAATCGACCGCGAGGGGTTGGCGGGCGGGTTTGCAATCATAAATCCCGGGGCCGGCTGGCCGTCGAAGCTCTGGCCGGCCGAGCGATACGCGGCGGTGGCTCGACACTTGGGCAACGCCTGGCGACTGCCCACGCTGGTCGTTTGGGCCGGGGAGGCCGAGCGGGCGGCGGCCCAGCGGATCGCGGGCGAAGGCGGCGAGTCGGCCGTCCTGGCCCCGCCGACGACGCTGCCCGAGTTGGCCGCGTTGGCCCGTCGGGCGAAACTGTTCATCGGCGCCGACACCGGGCCGTTGCATCTGGCCGCGGCGGTTGACACGCCGTGCGTGGGGCTTTACGGTCCTTGGCCCGCCGCCCGCCACGGACCTTACGGACCGCGTCACGTGGCGTTGCAGAAGATGTTTTTCGAGGGGCCGACCCGCGCCCGACGCACGGCCCCGTCGATCTACATGGAGAGCATCACGACGGAGATGGTCCGCGAGGCGTGCGACGGCTTGTTGGGGAAACATGATGAAATGCCGCTTGTTTAGCAGCCCGTTGAAAAAGTCGGTTTTCGAGAGTTCGGGTGCCACTGCTGGCTTGTCCAGCAGTGTTTCCCCGGGTGTTTCTCCCCGCACTGCTGGGCAAGCCGGCAGTGGCACCCTTTTTCAACGGGCTAAACGATTTTCTCCCCGTTACACGATTTCATTTTCATTAAGTTCCGCGACTTGTCGAAATGTGGGTTTCGTGCCAGAATATCCGCCATGTCTGCCCCACCCCTCGATGCGGCGGAAAAGCCCGCGCCAGGGCCGCGCTATCATCCGCTGGTGATCGTTTTGGTCGCCGCGGCGTCGGGCATCATCTTCGATCGTCATTGGCCGCTCCGGGTCGAGGCATGGTGGGTGCTGGCCGCCGTCTGGCTCGCCGCCTGGATCGCAATTCGGTTGGGACGGCAATTTCGCTTGGGGCGGCAGTTGTACTGCCGACTCTTGCCTGCCGCCCCAACGCGGGACGCTCCAACGTCCGATTTCCTCGTCTCTTTCATAAGCAACGTCGCATTGCTTTTGGCCGTAGCGGCGGCGGCCGGGGCGTGGCACCACTGCCGATGGAATCTGTTCGCGGAGGACGATCTTGGTCTTTTCGCCCGGCGCAAGGCCGAACCGACTTGCATCGAGGCCATCGCGGTCGAGCGGCCCCGCGTGCTTCCGCCCTCGGTCGAATCATGGTCGACCCTCAAGGGATCGCGCCTGCTGGTGGACCTGGTCGCAATTCGAGACCGGGCGGAATGGCGGCCGGTTTCGGGCCGGGCGACGTTGCTCATGCATGACGACGATCCCCGGATCGAGGCCGGCGACCGGCTGCGCTGTTTCGCCCGGCTCTCGGCCCCTCCCGTTCCGCTGAATCCCGGCTCGTTCGATCGCGCCGCTCGGTGCCGCTCCGATCGGATTCTCAGCAGCTTGCGCGCGGATGTTCCTCAATGCGTCTCAACAATCGCCCCGGGCAACTGGTGGGGCGTCGGGCGATTCCTCGACCGGCTGCGTGCCCGGGGCAACCGGTTGCTGAAAACGCATCTTGACGCCGGTCATTCTGAATTGGCGGCGGCGGTCTTGTTGGGGCAACGGGAGCAACTCGAATACGGCCGAAAGGAAAGTTTTGTACTGACCGGCACGGTTCATTTGCTGGTCATTTCCGGTCTGCATTTGGGTATTCTGGCGGGGGCGTTGTTTTGGCTCGTGCGACGCACGCCGCTGCCACGCGGCCGGGGCATCGCGCTGGTGGCGGCGATAATCGTATTTTACATGCTGCTGGTCGATGCCGGCTCGCCGGTCGTGAGGGCGACGGTATTGGTGTTGGTGGTCTGTGCCGCCGCCTATCTGGGCCGCAAACCGCTGTCTTTCAATTCTTTGGCCGCCGCGGCGCTGATCGTGCTGGCACTGAACCCCTGCGATTTGTTCCACGTCGGGGCGCAGCTTTCGTTTCTATCAGTGACGGGAATTATATGGTTTGCACCATTGTGGATGAAACGCCACAAGAACTCACTGGAGCGATTGATTGCGAAAAATCGCCCCTGGCTAAAGCGGGTCTTTTGGGCCCGTGCTCATAGCTTCCGACATCTGGGGTTGATCAGCGCGACGATCTGGCTTTTGGTGATGCCATTGGTAATGGCCCGGTTTCATCTCTGCACGCCGGTGGCCGTGCTGCTGAACACCGTGGCGTGGATACCGATGGCATGCAGTCTGATTGGTGGATTCGCGTTGCTGCTTTTCGGCGGTATTTTTCCTCCGCTGGGGGCGTTGTTGGGCCGCTTTTGCGACCTGAACCTCGGGCTGCTGGAAGGGTGCGTCGAATGGTGCGTCGACACTGCCTGGCAGGTGCGTTGGAGCCATTTCTGGGTTCCCGGTCCGGAGGATTGGTGGCTGTGGGGTTTTTATGGTGGATTGGGCGTGTTGGCGGCATTTCCGCTTCTGCGGCCGCCGCGCCGCTGGTGCGTGGGACTGCTGGCGGTTTGGATCGCCGTCGGTTTTTCAGCGGCCGGAAATCGAGAATATCCCGACCGGCTCGATTGCACGTTCCTCAGCGTGGGGCACGGCTGCGCGGTGCTGCTGGAGTTGCCCTCGGGCCAGACGATGCTCTACGACGCCGGCCGGCTTGGCTCGTCGAAGAGCGGCGCCCGGACGATCTCCGAGTTCCTCTGGCATCAAGGACTCACGCACATTGACGCCGTGGTGATCTCGCACCCCGACGCCGACCACTTCAACGCCTTGCCGGAGTTGCTGGAAAGGTTTTCGGTGGGGGTGGTTTACGTGTCGCCGATCATGTTCGAGGAAGAGGGCGGCCTGCTGGCGGTGTTGCGCGACGCCCTCGACCGGCACGACATTGTGGTGCGGGAAATCCACGCCGGCGACCGCTTGCAAGGGGGCGGCGAGTGCTCGATCGAAGTGCTGCACCCGCCGCGACGGGGTATTCTCGGCTCGAACAACGCCAACAGCATCGTGCTGGCAGTGGAATGTTTCGGACGAAGAATTCTCTTGCCCGGCGATTTGGAGTCACCCGGCCTGAACGATCTGCTGGCCGAGGAGCCGATGCGTTGCGACGTGCTTTTGGCCCCGCATCACGGCAGTCGGAAGAGCAACTCGCCCGAGCTGGCCGCGTGGTGCAGGCCGCGCTGGGTGGTACTCAGCGGCGGCGGACGATGGAACCGCCCGGACATCGAGGCGACCTATCGGGCGGTCGGCGGCCGGGTATTGCAGACTTCCGACCGCGGAGCGATTAGGGCAAGGATCACCGCCGAGGGAATTCAGATGTCCGGCTTCGTCGAACCGCCGTCGTCCTCGCCGCCGCGGCGCAGCACGACCATCTCGCCGGGAGCGAGGAAGCGGGGATGGCGGAAGATCACCCGCAACCGGCCGGGAAACGCCTCTTCGATCTCGCACTCTTGCCGGTCGGTGGTGATGACGTAAGAACGGCCGGGTTTGGCGAGAAAATCGGCCAACGCTTTCATCGCATCTTCCCGATCGCCCTCGCAACGGGTCACCGGCCGGCCGGCATAATAGACCGTGCTTTCGCGGAAGAAGCGATAGGTGGCCAAGGAAAAGGGGACAGTCCCCATTTGTGCAAAGCACCCTTCGGGCCGTTCCGGCAAATGGGGACTGTCCCCTTTTCCTTGGCCGCAATCGTCGCGGATGGCGGCGATCATCGGCTCGGCGTTCTGATGGCGATCGACATATAGGACGGCGAAACCGAAAACGGCCGTCAAAAACAACACCGACATGACGGCGAAAACGCCCATCGCCTGCTGGTTCCGGCCTCGTGAAGTCTCGCGCCAACACCAGGCACCGCCGACGAGCGGGATCAGCCCGACCAGCCCGACCAGCGCCTCGCCGGGCAGATAGTAAGCAGCCACTATCGGAATGGCGATGACGATGCCCAGGCCGGTCAGGATCGTCGAAATCCAGGCGTTCCGCGGCCAGCGTGGAGCAAAAGGGGACAGACCCCATTTGCCGGAACGGCCCAAAGGGTGCTTCGCACAAATGGGGTCTGTCCCCTTTTGCTCCACGCCCAACCAGCGGTCGATCCACCAAGCGGTCAGCATTGCCAGCGCCGGATAGGCCGGCAGCAGGTAGTGGGGCAGCTTGGTCTTGCAGACCGACCAAAACACGAACCACACACCGAACCAGCACACCGCCAGTACGCAGCCGTAATATGGGTTTCCATTTAGCCCGCCGTGAATACACGGCGGGGAGTCAGTGTTTTTCGCGGCACACACATTGCCCCGGGTGTATTCACCCGGGGCTAAATAGCTGCTTTCACTTCGGCGAAGGCACTGGTAAGTGTGGATCAGGGTAGGCCCCAGGAAGACCGACCAGGGGAAGAAACCGAACAGAATGGCAGGGACGTGATAGAAGTAGTAGAGGATCGAGACCGTCACGGCCCAGGCATGTTGCAATGAGCTTGCGTCGCCGTGGCCGAGGATCGGCTGGCGGAAGGGGCGAAGATTGAACTCGAAGAAGAACTGTTGCAGCCATTGCCCGTCGGTTTTCAAGCCCACCATCACGTACCACGGCGCGGCGACCGCCGCAATGACGACCATCGCCGTCAGTGGGCGCATCTCCCAAGCCGAGCGGAACACCCGCCGCGGGCCGCCTTCGATCAACATGTACAATCCGATCGCGGCCAGCGGCAAGACCATTCCCACCGGCCCCTTGGCCAACACGGCCAAGCCGATGCAGGCGTACATCAGCGCGGCGTAGGGCCAGTAGAGAGGGGGCGGGGGGCGGGGGACGGGGGACGAGATTCGGGGATCGGGGTTGGGGGGTGGGGGGGGGGGGGGGGGTCGGGGTGTGGGGCGCCGCGGGGGGGGGGGCCCCCCCCC
>JAUWNG010000114.1 GCA_030612765.1 Planctomycetota bacterium | reverse complement strand
CACATGCCGTATTCTTCCTTTGGATAGGTTCTTGCATTTGTTTATGGTGGGGTAAGTAGGGTTGGGCAAGCGCAGCGCAGCCCCACCAACTGCGGAACAAACATGGGGGGGCTGCGCTGCGCTTGACCCACCCTACGTTTCGCAACCGATACCGTTTCTGCTATTCCGCCGCCGGCGCGGAAGGGGAGCGCTGGCCGAGCTGCTGGTCGATCATGTACAAACCAACGCCGCTGTCGCCGACCAGCTTGAGTTGCTCGACGACCGCCTGGGCGGCGGACTCTTCCTCGACCTGCTCGGTAACGAACCATTCGAGGAAATCGTGGCCGGCATGGTCCTTCTCGGCAATCACCAGGTCCATCAAGCCGTTGATCATCGCGGTGACCTTTTGCTCGTGGGCGTAGGCGTCCTCGAACAATTTCAGCGGGGAGGCCCACTTGGTCTTCGGAGCGTCGATCTGTGTGAGCGTCACGCGGCCGCCGCGCTCGATGATGTAGTCGTAGATTTTCATGCCGTGGATGGTCTCTTCGCCCGCCTGGACCCGCATCCATTGGGCCATACCCCGCAAGTTTTCCGACTCGAGATGGGCCACCATCGAAAGGTACAGATAGGACGAGTACAACTCGGCGTTGACCTGTCGATTTAGGGCCTCTTGGATATTGGGACTCAACATCTGTCGATCTCCTTTTTAGAGTTGGTGGAAGTGTTTCCGCAGCGTGGGCAGATGCCATGAAACTGTAGTGTGTAGCCTAGAATCCGATAGCCACTGAAATCATTGCCCTCACCCCCCGAAAGGTCAAGCGGTGGTGCGTGAATATCGTCTACTTTGCCACACCGGACGCATTGCACGTGAAAGTGGCTGTCGGCGTTGCCGTCGAATCGGGCTTGCCGGCCGCCGATCTCCAGTTTCTGGATCAACCCGAGTCGTGTAAGCAATTCCAAGTTGCGATACACGGTCCCCAAACTGATATTTGGCAGTCGGCGGCGGACAATCTCGTACAACCCAGCGGCAGTGGGGTGAGAGGTGAGTTTCTGGAGTTCCTCCAGAATCACGCTTCTCTGCCGAGTATTGCGGTGATTGTCGAAATGTTCCATAGCTCAATAATACTATTGGTAATTATTACTGTTGTTTTTAATTGGTCAAGAGGGGCTTTCCTTGTTTATTCCTGATTGGGTTTTGGAATGGCGTTCCTTTGTTCCATGAACGTGTTATGAATTTGTGCATTTAGCCCGCTGTGAATACACGGCTGGGCGGATTGAACGCGAAAAACCGCTTGCCCCGGGTATATTCATCCGGGGCTAAATACGGTTATTGAGATATTCCCAGACACACCCTCTACGGAGGATCGAAGCCTCCAGAGTTCCAGGGGTTGCAGCGGCAGATTCGCCAGATGCCTCGGCACGCACCTCGGACAGCCCCATATTTCCGCACCGACTCGATGAAGTAGACACTGCACGTCGGCTCGAAGCGGCACCGCCGCCCCAGCATGGGGCTAAGTGTCCATTGATACAGCCGACTCAAGCCGATCAACGTCCAGGCGGGTATTTTGAGCAACCACCGCATACGGAAAATTTAATGCGAATGTCCGCTGAAAGATTCCAAAATCCGATCGCCAAATTCGACTAGATCGTCGAGACCGGAAAGGATCACCGATTTGACAATTTCAAAATCCATCCGTTGATATTGGTGGACAAGAGTATTGCGAAAAACGATCATCTTCTTGAGTTTTTCCGAGAGGGCCGAATCGATGATGAACTTCGCTTGCAGCAGGTCAAAACTTTCGGCGCTGGAGGAGGGGATGCCCAGCTTTCGGCTCTTGATGACGTGGTTGGCCAGATCGATGGCCTGCTCGCATGCCCGCAATACGTTCAGCAGGGCCGCATCCTGGCGCGTGAAATCGGACTCAAATCGCTGGGGGTCCGTTCCATATTCCGCTCGCGCGCGCTGGACGCACCGCTGAATGTTTTGAATCTTGTTGATAGCAACGTCGTTCATACGGCGTAGGCCCTCCCGGTGTCGATGAAGGACGCCAAGATTTCCCGACGTTCCTCGTTCAGCTTCTGGTAATACGAGATGACCAGCATTTCAAATTCATCGACCGCGAGCCGATCGTCGCAATAAACGAGGCGTCCGCCACCGATGATTTCCTTCTGAAACACGGTCGAGACCTGCCGGAGGTTCACCAGATCGACTTCACCTCGCAAGGTTGTCTCCAAATCAAAGCGACACGGGCTAAGGTTCAGGTTGCGTGCTTTCGTCGCCTCTTCAGGCGGAAAGAGCAACGCGATGTCGATATCGCTGTTCGGCCATTGCCGATCCGTGGCGTAGGATCCGAAGAGATAGACGGCCTGGACGCCGGGATAATGCTTCAGCGCTGTATTGACGATCGTTTCGTGTTCGCTCATCTGTACCACTCGGCGTTACGGCCACAACCAAACCCGGCGTGGACGCCGGGGCTAAACTTCGACGATCATCGCGTCGGTGCTTTGAACAAACACCACGTACTCTATTCTAGCTCGGCGCGGGGTGGGTGCAAGGACCGCGGCTGAACGCATTATGTGAGCTTTCCGGCTGCTTTTTTCGCCAGACGGACGAGCGACTTGCACAGTGCTTCGAGCGGCGGCGGTGCGGCGGTGCGGGGAATGACGATCAGGTCGATGCCCGAGGGAAGTTGCGGACGCGACAGCCGAAAGGCCTCGCGCAGGAGCCGCTTCCACCGGTTGCGGACCACCGCGCCGCCCAGCCGGCGCGAGGCCGAGATGCCCAATCGGGGATGCGGCAATCCGTTTGTGTGGCCGAACACAACGATCCACTGGTCCGACGCCCTGCAACGGCGGCGGTATGCCCGCTGAAAATCGGCGGTGCTTCGGACGTGATACTGGGAAAGGAATCGCCGGTGAATCATGATCTCCTCGTTCCCATGCTCTGCGTGGGAACGCATGTGTTGGACACTCCGAGGTTGTGAATTTTTCAAATTGGCGTCATCACGACCATAATCCGTAGGGTGCGTGAAACGCACCACGTACTACCGGTTGTGGTGCGTTTCACGCCCCCTACAAAAATTCACAAGCTCTCTGCGTAGGAACAAGGTGTAAGCAATTACCACCGCAAGTCGGCGCGCGGATTCCGCGGATAGCGTTCGTCGATCTGTTGAATTGCCTGCCGATCGGCATCGCTGAGTTGCTTTGGCAGGACGATTAGTATTTCGGCCAACAGGTCGCCTGGGGTGCCGTTCTTTGGTTTTACTCCGTATCCCTTGACGCGAAGTTTCGTGCCGCTCGACGTGCCGGCCGGAATTCTCAACGCGACAACGCCTTGTGGTGTCGGCAGGTCGATTTTCGCGCCCGCGGCGGCCTCGCCCAACGTGACCGGCACACGGACGTGCAGTTGATTTCCGCGTCGGTGGAACCAGCGATGGGGCAGGACGCGGATCGTCAGCAGGATGTCGCCGGGCTTTCCGCCTCGCGGCGCCGGTTGGCCGTGTCCGCGGACGCGGATTTTCTTGCCGTCCTCGATCCCCGGCGGGATTTTCACCGCCAAAGTTTCCGCTTTGCCTTTGGGACGCTGTATGGTGATCTGGACTTCTCCGCCGCCGATCGCGGTGGCGAAGGGGATTTCTAATTCCTGGTGCAGATCGCCGCCGCGCCCGGGGGCGGCGGACGGTTTGCGGAATTTTCCCGCGGCGCGGCGGAACTGGCCGAAGATGTCGCCCACCCCGTCGGGCATCTCCCGGCCGAACCGCTCGCCGAGGAACTGGCTCAGATCGATGTCCTCGGGATTGAATCCACCCGGTCCGGGCGACCACGCTCCGGCGTATGCCCCTCGCGGGTCGCCGGCGCCTTGCGTCTCGAAGGAGCTGCCGTAGCGGTCGTACATTTCCCGCTTCTCGGTGTTGTCGAGCACGTCGAAGGCGGTCTGAATCTCCTGGAATCTTTTCTTGGCCGTTTTGTCGTTCGGGTTCATGTCCGGGTGGTGCTTCCGCGCCAACTCGCGATAAGCCTTTTGGATATCGGCTTGCGAGGCGTTCCTCGGCACCCCCAGAATACTATAGTAATCCTTTGCCATATCGCCGCTCTTGTCCTTTCCGTGGATGGAATCTGTCCGCCCGGACCATTCGGACTATTGTATGGTCTAGCAGACCGTTGAAAAAGGGTGCCACTGCTGGCTTGCCCAGCAGTGCGGGGAGAAGCACCCGGGAAAACACTGCTGGACTAGCCTGTAGTGGCACTCAAAATCCCGAAATCCGACATTTTCAACGGACTGCTGGAGCGGGTGTTCATCAAGCCGGCCCCGCACTGCCGCGTGCTAGAGTCTAATGTAGGGTGCGTGAAACACTATCCACTATTATCGACCACTTGGAAACATGCCTCCCTCGTCCCGAAAACGCCGCTCGATCCCATTCCGATGCGCGGTCGGAGCGTTTCTGATGCTCGCCGTGGCCGGGCAACGGCTCCCGGCCGCCGGTCAATTGGAATTGATCGTCGTCGATAAGGATACGGGCCGGCCGATTCCTTGCCGAATGCACCTGACCGGACCCAGGAAAAACATACGAAGGGTTCCGAAAGCCCCCTTTTGGTACGACCATTGCGCCATACCGGGCAAGGTTCTCCTGAAACTGCCGAACGGCTACTACGAGTTCGTCTTGGAACGCGGCCTCGAATATCTGTGGCGAAAGGGGCATTTTACCATCGAGCACCTGGCCGACGACTCGAAGCGGGTCGAACTGCGGCGGTTCGTCGATATGTCGGCCGACGGCTGGTGGTCGGGCGATCTCGACGTGCGACGCCGGACGCGCGACATCGAGTTGTTGATGGAAGCCGACGACCTGCACGTGGCGGAAGTCATCACCTGGCGGAACGATAAAAACGAGTGGGGAAACAAACCGCCCGAAAAACCGCTGGTCTGCTTCGACGAGAATCGCTACTACCATCTGCTGGCCGGCGTTTTGACCCGGTCGGGCACCGAACTGTTGCTGCTGAACTCGCCGACGTTGCTCAATCCGCCGGGCGGCGAGGGCGAATATCCGCCGATGATGAACTTCCTGCTCAAAGCCCGCGAATCGGCCGATATCTGGATCGACGCCAACCGGCCGTACTGGTGGGACTTGCCCATGCTGGTGGCGACCGGCCAGATCGACTCGATCGAAGTGGCCGGCGGCAATATCCATCGCAACCGCGCGATCAACCACGAGTCGGGCGGGCGGCCTCGCGACCGGATGCGTTACCCCGACCCGTGGGGCAACGCCCGGTGGGCACAACACATTTACTTTCAACTGCTCGACTGTGGGCTGCGGATTCCGCCCACCGCCGGCAGCGGCTCGGGCAAATCGCCAAACCCGGTCGGATACAACCGGGTCTACGTCCACGTCGAAGGACCGCTTAGCTACGAGAAGTGGTGGAGCGGGCTACGCGCCGGACGGGTGTTCATAACCAACGGCCCGCTGCTGAAACCATCGATCCACGGCGAGTTGCCCGGCCACGTATTTCGGGCCGAGGAAGGGGCCGAACTGGAACTGGAAATCGGCCTGACCTTCTCCACCCGCGATCCGATAAGTTACCTGGAGATCATCAAAAACGGCAAGGTCGAACATTCCATCCCGTTCGACAAGTACTCGAAGGGCGGCCGCTTGCCGAACGTCACGTTCGACCGTAGCGGCTGGTTCCTCATCCGCGCGGTGACCGATCTGCCAAAGACCTACCGTTTCGCCATGACCGGGCCGTACTACGTCGAGATCGGCCGCCAGAGGCGAATCAGCCGCGGCGCCGTCCAATTCTTTATCGACTGGGTGTACGAACGTGCCCGGCGAATCGAGTTGGCCGATCCGCAACAGAAGCGAGAAGTGCTCCAGTGGCACCGTCAGGCCCGCGATTTCTGGAAAGAACTGCTCTCGCGGGCGAACGCGGAGTAGGTTGACAAAACATATCGATCGTGGTATCGTAAAACTAGCGGCAATCGATGGAGAAAGTGTTATGCAAACCGTGAAAGTGTCTCCGAAGTATCAGGTAGTGATCCCGCTTGCGGTGCGAGAGTCGTTGCGGGTCAAACCGGGACAACGGATGCAGGTCGTGGAGTACGAAGGGCGCATTGAACTTATCCCCGAGCGCGACATCCGCCAAATGCGAGGATTTCTCAAGGGTATCGACACCCGTTTCAACCGTGAGGCGGATCGCGTATGAACGTAGTGGATTCTTCCGGCTGGTTGGAGTATTTCGTCGACGGGCCGAATGCCCGCCAATTCCTGCCGCCGCTCCGCGATCACTCCAAATTGATCGTTCCCGTGGTGACGATTTACGAAGTATTTAAGGTGGTTCTGCGCGAGCGCGGCGAAAATGAAGCTTTGTTGGCGGTGGCCGTCATGCAAAGGGGAACGGTTGTCGAAGTCAACGCGAAACTCGCAATCGAGGCCGCCGTACTTGGCGTTAAGCACCATCTCCCGCTGGCGGACAGTTTGATTCTGGCTACCGCGAGGGCACACTCCGCGACTATATGGACGCAAGACGCCGATTTCCGCTCCATATCCAATGTGAAGTATTTTCCGCCAAAAAAATAGCATGTCGCCTCGAGGAGTGAGTAGGCCGGGTCGTGACCAGGCAGAGTGTGTGCCGGGTTGCAACCCGGCCTACGTTGCTATGCCCACATCCGACGATTGGCGTTCGCTATATCCATTTCAGTCCCGCGAGATTATGCTCGACGGGCATCGCTGCCATTACGTGGACGAGGGAGAAGGGCCGACGTTGCTGCTGGTCCACGGGAACCCCACCTGGTCGTTCTACTGGCGGGAAATCATCCGGGCGCTGAGAGACCGCTACCGCGTGGTGGCCATCGATCAGATCGGCTGCGGGATGTCGGAAAAGCCTTCGGCGAAGGAGTATTCCTATCGACTCGCGCGGCGAGTGGCCGATCTGAACGAGTTTGTCGAAAAGCTCGATCTGCAACAGATCACGCTGGTGGCCCACGATTGGGGCGGAGCGGTCGGCATGGGAGCGGCCGTCGCCGCGCCGGAGCGGTTCGCGCGGTTCGCGCTGATGAACACGGCTGCGTTTCTCGCGCCGAAGTGTCACTGGAAAATCCGCGCCTGTCGGATTCCGCTGTTCGGACCATTGGCCGTGCAAGGGCTGAATCTATTCGTTCGGGCGGCGCTGCGGACGACCGTCGCCAAGCCCGAGCGGATCACCCCGGCGGTCCGCGCGGGACTTTCGGCGCCTTACGATTCTTGGCGCAATCGGACGGGCGTGCTGCGGTTCGTGCTCGACATCCCGCTCAGCCCGAGCCACCCCAGCTACGCCACGCTGCAAGGGATCGAGAACGGCTTGGCCCAGTTTCGCGACCATCCGGTCTGCATCTTCTGGGGCATGCAAGATTGGTGTTTCACGGGCTGGTTCCTCGACCGCTTCATTGAAATCTTTCCGCGGGCCGAGGTACATCGTTTTTCGGACGCGGGCCATTACGTGGTCGAGGACGCCCACGAGCGGATAGCCCCGTTGTTGGACGAGTTCATTCGCCGGCATCCGTTGGCCGAATAGTCTGTCATGGCCGTTTTTTCGACGAAAAGACGCCTGCGGCAATGCGTAGGTTATGCTTTAGCATAACAACAACCAACGTTTTGTTATGCTGAAGCATAACCTACAACTACAACATGCTCGATCGACCAGATAAACCGCTGAACGAAAACAATCCGGGAAGCCCGCGCCAGGTGCTGGCCGTTTGCGTCCTCTTGCTGCTGGCGGTGGGGCTGGTGTTCGGCCAGACGGTCAACCACGAGTTCATCAATCTCGACGACGACGTATGCGTGTCGGAAAACCCCTGGGTTTCCGAAGGACTGACCGCGCGGTCGATCGGCTGGGCATTTACCAGCCGCCACGTCGGCAACTGGGATCCGCTCACGTGGATTTCCCACATGGTCGATTGGCGGATATACGGCGACAACGCCGGAGGGCATCATGCGACGAACCTGTTGCTGCACGCCGCCACGGCGATATTGCTGTTCTTCGTGCTGCGGCAAATGACCGGCCGGCTCTGGCCGAGCGCGTTGGCGGCGGCGCTGTTCGCCGTCCATCCCCTGCGCGTGGAATCAGTGGCTTGGGTAACGGAGCGGAAGGACGTCCTCAGCGGACTGTTTTTCATGCTTACACTCGCGGCCTACGTCGGCTATGCGCGCCATCGACGGTTTTCGCTCGTCCGCTACCTCGCGGTGATCGTGCTGTTCGCGCTGGGTTTGATGTCCAAGCCGATGTTGGTGACGCTCCCGTGCGTGTTGCTGTTGTTGGACTACTGGCCGCTGCGGCGGACCTCGTCGCAACGGCCGGTGGCGGTCGCCGCGCGACTGGTTGCCGAAAAGATTCCCCTGTTCGCCCTGGTGGCCGCCTGCTGCGCGGTTACCGTCTGGGCGCAGCACGTGCCGGAGTATCAGTATCATTCCTTATGGTGGCGGATCGGCACCGCCGCGATCTCGTATGTAGATTATCTGGGGAGTTTTTTCTATCCGGCCGGCTTGGCGCCCCTGTGTCCCCGCACGCAGTTCGACTTGCCGCTTTGGCAGGTCGTCGGTTCCGCCGTGGTTTTGCTGGGCATCACCGCGACGGTCTTCGCTTGGGCGCGAAAACGCCCGTACCTGCCGGTTGGTTGGCTGTGGTTCGTGGGCATGATGTTTCCCGTGGTTGGGCTGGTGCCGTTCGGAACTCAGGCGATGGCCGACCGTTTCACGTACCTGCCGCAGATCGGCCTGTGCATTGCACTGGTCTGGGGAGCGGCCGATCTGTGCCGGTCGTGGCCGCATCGTCGTTGGGTGTGCGGCGTCGGATCGGCCGTGGTGCTGGCCGCATTGATGGCGTGCGCCTGGCAACAGACTTCGTATTGGCGCGACAGCGAAACCCTCTGGAACCACACCATCGCTTGCACTTCCAGGAACTACACGGCCCACAATGCCCTGGGCAACGCCCTGGCCTACCGGGGACGGTTCGACGAAGCAACGTCGCAGTACCGCAAGGCGCTCGAAATCTGGCCCGACTATCCCTCGGCACACTTCAACCTTGGCGTCACCGCGGGCAGCCGTGGCCGGCTGAACGAAGCGATGGTGCATTATCGAAGGGCGATAAAAGCCAACCCGAACCACGCAAACGCCCATAACAACCTGGCCGCCGCCTTGCTTGCCGTCGGCAACTTGGACGAGGCGATCAAGCATTCTCGGGCAACAATAAGGATTGTCCCCGAGTTCCCGGAGGCCCATTTTATTCTCGGCAACGCCTGGTTGCTTAGCGGCCGATTCAACGGGGCGGTCGAAGAGTACCGAAAAGCGTTGGACGCCCAACCCGATTTCGCCAACGCCCACGTCCACCTTGCTGTCGCCTTGATTAAATTGGGCCGGCGCGACGAAGCGGCGGAGCATTATCGCAGGGCGTTGGAAATTCAACCCGATATTCTCAATACTCGCCCCGAACTCGACAAGTTCTTGTCCGACCAGTGAGATTTGGGGTGAGATTTGGGGTCAGAGCGCATTTAGTCAATAGTGAAAATTGCTTAATGACTAAGTGCGCTCTGACCCCAATCTGCCCCCTCTGCCCCCTGACCCCAATCTCTCAATCCACGACCACTTCCTCGTTAAGGATGGCCTCTAGAGTCCGTTGAAAAAGGGTGCCACTGCTGGCTTGCCCAGCAGTGCGGGGAGAAACACCCGGGAAAACACTGCTAGACAAGCCAGCAGTGGCACCCGAACTCTCGAAAATCGACTTTTTCAACGGACTGCTAGGCCGCGGGTTATCAGTTTCGTGCGTTGCGTGTGGAGTTTCTTGGCCAACTTGTCGGTTTTCTTCAGCAATCCTTTTTCGATGCTTACGGAAATAATCTGTACGCCTTGGCCTTGTTTTGGTCGGCCCCGTTTTTTTTCGCCTTGCTCCATTGTCGCCGCTCCTCGGCCGTTTGTTCCCGCGACTGGTCGATGACGAACTCTTTGTCAAATCGTGCGGTCGCCGCCGCCAATTCCTTGGCATTCATCCGAGTGCATGGTTTGGATCGCTTCTTCATTTTGGATTTCGGCATTGTGTTTTCGTCATTCGACATTGTCCAGTTGCACTGTCTCCCGATACTCCGGCACGTGGACGTCCCAGCCGAATTGATCGCGGACCGCCTCGGCCAGCGACTCGGACGCCTCCGGCTCGCCGTGGGTGATGAACACCCGGCGGGGCGGACGCTGGAAATGACCGAGCCATTTCAGCAGGCCTGCCCGGTCGGCGTGGCCGGATATGCCCTGTATCTGGCGGACACGGGCGCGAACCTTGCGCGAGACGCCGTGGATGCGGACCTGCCGCGGGCCGTCAAGTATCTGCCGGCCAAGGGTTCCCCGCGGCTGATAGCCGACGAAGAGCACCGTGCAGGCCGGATTGCCGATGTGATGGACAAGATGGTGTTTGATGCGTCCCGCCGTACACATACCCGAGGTGGACATGATGACGCCCGGTCCCTTCAAGGAGTTGATCGCCATCGACTCTTTCACCGTCCGGCAGACGTGCAGCGAAGGGAATTTCAACAGCGACTCTCCGGCGGCGACGATCTCTTCCGCCTCAACGTCGAAGCACTCGCGGTGGCGGCGGAAGATATCGTTCACGTCGGCCGCCATCGGACTATCGAGAAACACCGGAATCTCGGGTATCCGGCCGGCGTGGAGCAGGCGGTTCAGGTGGTAGATCAACTCCTGGGCACGCTCGATGGCGAAGATCGGAATGACCACCTTGCCGCCGTCGCCGATGGTCTCCAACACGACTTTTTCGAGCTGCGACTCGACCGAGTCGTGGTTCTCATGCAGTCGGTCGCCGTAGGTCGATTCCATTACTATGTAGTCGGCCTCGGTCAGTATCGTCGGATCGCGGACGATCGGCCGGTCCCATTGTCCAAGGTCGCCGGTGAAGACGATCCGCGTTGTGGACTTCACGCGCAGCTCGACCATCGCCGAGCCGAGTATGTGTCCGGCGTCGTGAAAGACGGCGTGCAGATGGTCGTTGATCCGCGTGGGCCGGTCGTAAGGGGCCGCTTGCACCAGCGGCAGCGTCCGTTCCACGTCCCGCATCGTGAACATCGGCTTGACCGGATGCCTGCCTCGGCGGCCTTCCTTGCGATGTCGCTTCCGCTTGAAGGCGGCGTCTTCGGCCTGAATCTTGGCGGAATCGCGAAGCACCAACTCGACCAGATCGGCCGAGGCCGAGGTGGCGATGATCGATCCTCGAAAGCCCTCGCCGACCAGCTTCGGCGCCAGACCGCAATGGTCCACGTGGGCGTGGGTCAGCAACAGGGCATCGACGTCGCGAAGTTGCAGCGGGCTTTTGTCCCAGTTTCGGGCCAGATGTTCCCGCTCCTGATGCATTCCGCAATCTACCAGCACCCTAGCTCCGTCCGCCTCGAGGTAGTACTGCGATCCGGTAACTTGACGCGCGCCTCCCAAAAATTGCAGCTTCACGATCCAAATCCCTTCATTATGTAGCGGAGGCGCAATGAACGGTTACGGTAAATTATCATCGCCACGATTCACCACGATCACGCGCAGGTCGCAAACGTTTGTATGCGTCGGGCCGGTGTGGATCAACGCTTCCAGCGGCGCGAAAAAGTGATACGCGTCGTTACGGGCAAGATAGTCGGCCGGATCGAGATTCGCCCGGCGCGACGCCTTTATGACATCGGCGTCGAGGAAAGCGCCGGCGGCGTCGGTCGGGCCGTCTTCGCCGTCAGTCCCGGCCGAAAGCAGGGCGATGTTCCCCGCGCCGTCTTCGGCCAGTCGCAGCAGTGCGGCGAGGGTCAGTTGCTGGTTCCGCCCACCCAGCCCGCGACGCGATGGTTCGACCAGCTTCACCACCGGCTCGCCGCCGGAGATCAAGCACGTTGGCCCGGCGGCGTCGCGCATTTTTAACGCCGATTCGGCCAGTTGGCGGCCGATCTCCTCGGCCGGCCCTTCGGACTGCGTCATGCTTGCGGCGTCCACGGAGTAGCCGAGCCGTCGTGCCTTCTCGGCGGCGGCGGCGACGGCCGTGGCGTTGTTGCCGATAACCAGATTTATGACGTGGGACAGGTTGGCAACCTGTCCTACAACAATTCGTTTAGCCCCGGTGTCCACGCCGGGGACTTGCGCCGCGTGGACGCGGCGGCTAAACTCGGCATGTTTCAAGAAGTCGAACACCGCCGGCGAAATCCCGGCTTCCCGTGCGCCGAAGCGCTCCAAAACCTCCAACGCTTCGCTGGGGGTCGAGCGATCCGGCACGGTCGGCCCGGAGGCGATCAGATCGAGCCGGTCGCCGAGCACGTCGGAGATTATCAGGGAGACCAACCGTCCAGCGCGGCAGGCCCGCAACAGGCCGCCCCCTTTGATCCGGCTGAGTTGTTTTCGCACGGTGTTTAGCTGTTCGATGTTGGCCCCAGCGGCGCTGAGATGGCGTGTGACGGCCAGCTTGTCGGCCAGCGTAATCCCCTTCGCCGGGGCGGGCATCAGCGCCGATCCGCCGCCGGAGATCAAACACAGACACAGATCGTCCGGCCCGAGCGATTCGACCAGCCGCAAGATTTCTTCCGATCCGGCCACGCCCTCGGGCGTTGGTTCGTTCACCCCCGCCGGACGCGCGGGGTGCAGATGTATGTGCTGTAGGACAGGTTGACAACCTGTCCCACTCGGCACGTTGACCCAGCCGGCGAGTTGTTTTTCGGCCATCAGTTCCGGGCCGAGGACCGCTTCAACCACTTCGGCCATGCCCGCGGCCGCCTTGCCCCCGCCGACCACGACGATGCGTCGGATTGCATCGAGTGGCACAGCCGCCCCCGGCTGTGAATCCCAATCGCCACAGCCGAGGGCGGCTGTGCCACACAAGAGTGTTCGTCCTTCCACGCGGAGCCATTGCGGCACCAACCGCTCCGGCCGAACCGCTTCGACACCGGCCTGCCAGATTTGTAGTGCGTCACGGCGGAGTTGGGTGAACAAACGAGACATGTATCGGCACGTTGCTAGCAGGGAATAGTCGGTTCGTCTTTTCGCCGCAATCTGGTAAACACGATAGCGATGATTCCGCCAATGACTCCGGCGGGGATGAACAATATTGGATAGAAAAAGTTGATCGTGAGCACGTCGTACATGTACCAGTATGACTCGCCACAGCCACCCCACTCGGGGCGCAACATCCACGCGAGACCCGAAAATAAAAGCGGATAAGCAACCAAGCGAGGCAACAGTTCGACATGGTTTCTTCCGCCATATACCGCTGCAAGAATCATGCAGCCGATCACGACCAAGAAGATTCGCAAGTCATAATTTACATATTTTACATAACCGGCTTGCCAGAGGTGGACCAACGCTGCCCATCCTAAAAGCGCTCCGATTATGAGCCAACCCACAATTGCTAGTTTTCGTTTAACCATTGTTTTGCTCAAGGCGGGAATAATCTTCTATAGCTCCAAAGGTTACTGCGAAACTGCAAGCGGTTTGGGAGAATACTTTGCGAAGCCGCAAGCGGCAATCTCCCCCGCGACCGCAGTCGCGGGGCGTTTTTCACTATCCACTACCCACTATCCACTACCCACTATCCACTACCCACTATCCACTACCCACTATCCACTACCCACTATC
>JAUWNG010000133.1 GCA_030612765.1 Planctomycetota bacterium | reverse complement strand
AATGTTGTTTTGGCGACCATCTGAAAAACCGTGCAATTCCAAACCAACAAACTGAAACGCGGCTACGAAGTAAAATCCTCAACAAATTCACTCGCCTCGGACTCCCCGAGTTCGAGTGGAATTAGTCAACAAGGCCGTTGTCAGTCGTCAGTTGTCGGTTCTTGAATGGATGGCCGCTCCGCACTCAACCGATAACTGACAACTGATAACTGACGACTGACAACTGATAACTGACAACATATTTTTACTCGGAGTCCTTATCATGGGTCTGATTATCCTGCGCTGCGTTTTTATTTTGGTGGCGGCCGGGCTGGGCGTGTCGTTTCTGCAACTCGGCGTCTTGCCGCAAGACTCAACCACGTTGGCCTGGGTGGTGTTTTTCGGGTTGATATTGTTGGCCCTGGGGGTGATCGTTGCCGACGTCTCCGTCCGTCGAAAACGCCTGGACACGATAACGGCCGTATATTTCGGCATGTTGGTCGGCATGTTCATGACCTACATCCTCGGTCTGGCGATGGTCCCCTTGCTCAGCGACCAGTTGCGGATGCCGGTTCAATCGGTGCTGGGGTTGGTCGTCTGCTACATGTGCATCAGCCTGCTGATGCAGACCAGAAACGACTTCCGCTTCATCATCCCCTACGTCGAGTTCGCAAGGGAAGTGAAGGGGTTGAAGCCTTGCATCCTCGATACCAGCGTGGTGATCGACGGGCGGATCGCCGACGTGGTGGAGACGCAAATCTTCGACGGACAATTGATCATGCCCAAGTTCGTGATCGGCGAGTTGCAGGCGGTGGCCGACAGCCCCGACCGGCTCCGCCGCGGCCGCGGCCGGCGCGGGCTGGACATCCTCAACCGGCTCAACAACAACAAGGACATCGATCTGGTGATCCACGACCACGATCTGCCGGAGTATGCCGGGCTTACGGTGGACCTAAAGCTGGTGGCGCTGGCCAAGCACCTCCAGGGCAAGCTGATAACCAACGATTACAATCTGAACAAGGTCGCCCGATTGCAGGGCGTCGTCGTAATCAACCTCAACGACCTGGCCAATGCCCTGAAGCCGGTTTTCCTACCCGGCGAGCAAATCGAGGTCCGCGTCGTCAAGGCCGGCGAGGAGCAGGGCCAAGGCGTGGCCTATCTCGAAGACGGAACGATGGTCGTCATCGAAGGCGGCCGGGACAAAATCAACCAAGTCGTCTCCGTCGCCGTCACCAGCGTACTACAAACCAGCGCCGGGCGGATGGTCTTCGGCAAGGTGGAAAACTCGCGGTAGAGTGGCTAGTGGCTAACAGTCCGTTGAAAAACTATCGTTCGATTGTAGGAGGCGACTCCAGTCGCCGAATTTCACGGGTTTTCGCTCCACAATCGTGACGCTTACACTAGCTACCCCCCCTTTTTTCCGAGTATTTCCAACAGCGGCTGAGCATAATATAATGTATGTGAGATGAATTGCGGTTCTCGATGGAGGAATGGACATGGTTTATCGAGGCCACGTGGAAAACGGCGTGATCCGGTTGGAGCACTCGGCAGTTTTGCCCGAGGGGCCGAAGTTTGCGTCCAACTAGCCTCGCCCGCGGCCGGTCGCCAAACTGAGGTGTCCCTGGAACAGGAGTTGGCCGCGATTTGGGCGGATGTTCCCGAGTCGGAGTGGAACCGACTGCCGGCCGACTTGACGGACAACCTCGACCATTATGTCTACGGGACTTCGGAATGATGCGGAAAGTATTTGCCGACACGCTCTACTGGATCGCGATTCTCAAGCCCGGCGATCCATACGAGTTGCTCTTCTATGAACGTAATGGACGCGGAACAGATCGAAGACGTTCTTACCAATGACCGTCATTTCCGGCAAGAGGGGTATAACGTGTTGATCCATCCCGCCACGAGCGGAATGGTGTAGTGGCGATAAAAATCCTTTAGGCTTCGCGGAAGCGGATACCTCACCCATTGAGGGACAGGTTGACAACCTGTCCTACTTTTCCACCAGCGAACGGGCCTGCCGGGCTAGGTCGGTGATGGACGCCCAATCTCCGGCGGCGATCGAGTCGCGCTGGGCGATCCAGGAACCGCCCACGGCCAGGATCATGGGGTCGTCGAGATAGCGGCCCGCGTTTTCCACGTTCAATCCGCCCAGCGGGATGAAGCGGACGTTCAGGTGCGCGTATGGGGCGGCCATGCTTTTCAGATACGTCAGCCCTCCGGCCGGCTCGGCGGGAAAGAATTTTAATACCCGGCATCCGCACTCCAACGCCCGCTCGACGTCCGAGGGAGTTGCCACACCGGGGACGAAGGGGAGCCCGGCCGATTGGGCGGCGCGGACCACCGCCGGGTTCATGCCGGGGGCGAGCGCGAAGTCGGCCCCCGCCGCAACGACCCGCTGCACTTGCTCGACCGTCAACACGGTTCCCGCGCCGACGATCATTTGCGGCAATTCGGTCTTGATCGCCCGGATGGCGTCGATCGCCGCTTCGGTCCGTAGCGTAAGTTCCAGCACGTCGATACCGCCGTCGAGCAGCGCGTGGGCCAAGGGCACGGCGTCTTCGGCCCGATCGACGACCAGGACGGCGACAACGCCGGTCCGCTGAATCCGCTCGAACATCTCCGCCGGCAACTGCGACATGCGATGGTTCCTAAGAAAATCACTATTTAGCCCCGGGTGAATACACCCGGGGCACGGTGTGGTGCGTCCAACCACCTCTCCCCGCCGTGTATTCACGGCGGGCTAAATGGAAATACTCCCGGACGGTGGCGGTAATGTGCGATCTTTTCGTCGTTGTTGACCAAAACGTGCCGGGTCTCGACCCGGCCTACGATACTCGGCTCCTTACAAACGCGGCGTGGTCATTCCGCCGTCTACCATGATGATTTGGCCCGTGGAATAGGCCAGATCGCCTCGTGCGAGCGCGGCCACCGCCTTGCCCACGTCCTCGGGCGTTCCCCAACGTCGCTGGATCGCCAGCCCTTCGGCCAGCAGTTTATCGTATTTCTCCTGCACGCCGGCGGTCATGTCGGTCTGGATAATGCCGGGCCGAACCTCGAAGACGGGGATGTCGAACTCGCCGAGCCGGGCGGCCCAGAGCCGGGTGGCCATGCCGATGCCCGCCTTCGAGATGCAATACTCGCCCCGCTGGACCGAGGCCGCCGTCGCCGAGACGGAAGAGATGTTGACGATGCATCCTTGCCAATCGGGATCGGACCGCTTCTGCTCGATCATCCAGTTCGCCGAGGCCTGGGTGAGGAAATACGGTCCTTGCAGGTTGGTCCGCATCACGTGCTCGAAGCTGGCTTCGGTGGCTTCGAGGATGTCGGCCCTGGTTTTTGGGGCAACGCCGGCGTTGTTCACCAGCACGTGGAGACGGTCGAACTTTTCCTTCGTCATATCGACCAACCGGCGTCTGGCGTCGGCGTCGCCGACGTCGGCCCGGACGTACAAGACCTCGGCCCCGCGCCGGCGCAGCTCGGCGAGCGACTGCTCGGCCGCGTCCTGCTTGCGCACTCCGCAAACCGTCAGATCGAATCCCTCATCGGCCAGGCATTGGGCGATACCGAAGCCGATTCCCCGCGCGCCGCCGGTGATTAGAGCAACTCGTTTCATGTTATGCGCTGAACTCCGGTACATCGACCCATTGCCGTTTTTTCCAGGATTCGAGGGCCTTTTCGGCCAATTGGACGCCCTTGGCGCCCTCCAGCAGCGTCCAGGGAAACGGCTCGTCGGCGGCCACGTGCCGCAGGAATAATTCCCACTGGACCTTGAAGGCGTTGTCGTAGGTCTGGTGTTGGGGGACACGTTGCCAGTCCGCGTTGAAGTCGGTCGGCTCGGCGGCGTCGGGGTTCCAGACCGGGCGCGGAGTGACGCCGTAGGCCTGCGCCCAGCAGTCGCGCAGTCCGGCGACCGCGGTCCCCTTGGTTCCGTCCACCTGTAAGGTCAGCAGGTCGTCGCGGCGGACGCGGACGCACCAACTGGCGTTGATCTGCGCGATGACGCCCCCTTGCAACTGGAAGGTGGAGTAGGCCGAATCGTTGGCGGTGCAATCGTAAGGTTTTCCGTTTTCGTCCCAGCGCCGTTCGACGTGCGTCGCGCCCCGGCAGGAGACCGCCTGGACGTTGCCGAATAGGTTGTCGAGCAAATATCTGAAGTGGGCAAGCATGTCGAGGATGATTCCGCCGCCCTGCTCCTGGCGATAGTTCCACGAAGGGCGTTGCGAGGGGACCGTGTCGCCCTCGAAGACCCAGTAGCCGAACTCGCCTCGGACGGAGAGGATGCGGCCGAAGAAGCCGCTGTCGCGGAGCATTTTCAGTTTCAGCATCCCGGGCAGCCAGAGCTTATCCTGGACGACGCCGTTCTTTACGCCCGCCGCTTGGGCCAGGCGGTGCAGTTCCAACGCCTCGGCGGTGGTGGCGGCCGAGGGTTTCTCGCAGTAGATGTGCTTGCCGGCGGCGATACCCTTTTTGACAGCGTCGAAGCGGCGATCGGTCGTCTGTGTATCGAAATATATCTCGTTTTGCGGGTCGGCGAGCGCTTCGTCCAGGTCGGTCGTCCAACGTTTGGCGCCCGATCGGGTTGCCAACTCCTCCAGTTTCGCCGGGTTGCGGCCGACGAGGATCGGATCGGGCACGACGACCTTATCGTCG
The DNA here is from genome assembly GCA_030612765.1 of Planctomycetota bacterium. GTDB lineage: Bacteria > Planctomycetota > Planctomycetia > Pirellulales > Thermoguttaceae > JAHIKV01. The sequence continues at coordinate 6,487 of JAUWNG010000133.1, read as the reverse complement.
CCGATTTTCACGCCCCCTTGGCGAATGATCGCCATGATGGAACGCATGAGGTGCTGGTTCGTGCCCATCCGGCCGGTGGCGCCGTTGATGATGACGCCGATGGTTTGGGTAGCGACTTTATCCATCTATGTTTCTCCTGACATTGGTTGGCACTGGCAAAATGCCAGTGCCACCCGGCAGTGTTATTTCTCCGGTTTATCCGTACACTGCGGCCGAGCGCCGGGCGGAAGCGGCGGAACCTCGACGCCGGCCTTCGGCAACGTGCCGGCCAACTCCTGACGCCAATGGGCCACGTCGCCCGCCGGTCCGTAACAGTAAAGCATCCGCAACGGCTCGTCGCCGATGTTGGTCAACTGGTGGAACACGCCGGGCGGAATGAACACGGCCTGGCCGGCGGTAACGGTCTGCCGCTCCTCACCCAGGCACATCTCGCCCGTGCCTTCGATAATCAGGTACACCTCATCCTGGTCCTGATTGTGCCAAGGGACCTGTCCGCCCCGTGGATCGAGGGTGATGTTTCCGATGCAAAAATGTTCGGTGTGGATGGGCGACGCGCCGCCCACCCAGTTCTGCGTGCGTCGCCGCGCGGGATAACGCTGGCCTTCGGTCTTCTCCAGGTCGGCGATAATCATGTCGGTTCTCCCCAAAAGGTCAGATACGGCTTGTCTTCGATGATTCGCTGGACGTAGAGTGCGACCTCCCGGGCGTGGTAATCGCCCCACATGCTCGATTCGCCGCACGGTACGCCGCACTCCTCGGGTACGTGGTCCCAGCCGTTTGGACGGTGATAAACGCTGTGCAAAATCAGCCCCTGGTGATTCGCCTCCGCGCTCAAATACGGCTCGTCCAACAGGGCGTCAAGGACGGTCAAGCCCGCCTGCCAATAGCGATCGTCCTTCGCGTGGCGTCCCAGCCGCAGCAGACCTTGTGCGGCGATGGCGGCCGCCGAGCTGTCGACCGGCTCGTGTGGGTTCAGCGGATCGGCGGGGCGCGAGCGCCAGTCGCCCAACTTGTCGAGGTTCGGCGCTCCGGTGTCCCAGTATGGTATGCCGTCGGCGGCGGTGGCCTGCTCGATGTAGAAATCGCAAGTCGCCCGGGCGGCCTCCAGCAATCGCGGTGTTGTCTCATCGTAGCCGATCGACTCCAGAAACTCCAACTGCTCGGCCAGTCCGCACATTGCCCAGGCCAGACCACGCGTCCAGGTCGAGAAGGGCGAGTAGCCTTGCTGCGAGTTGGGGCATCGATAGCCGCCGTCGTTTACGTTGAAGATGATTTCGTGCGCCACGCGGCCCCGCACGTCGTAAATGTCGCGATCCTTTCCGTAATAGATCGACCATTTTGCAGTGCTCAGGGCGTGGGTCTTGAGCCGATCCAACAGCGAGATTTCGCGGTCGTTCTCTTCGCGCAACACGTGTCCCAGCCGATGGGCAAGGCCGAGCACTCGCAGCGATCGGATCGTATCGACGAACAGCGAGTGCGGACCGTTGAAGGAATAAATGAATCCGTCGCCGTCGGCCGTTTCGGTCCATCGCCGCGCCTGGACGGCGCCGCTGAGTTTCAACGCCAGTTCATAGAACCGCCGCTCCCACTGGTTTTCGGCGATGCGCCCCTCGTTCATCAGACGGCGCAGGTTGCCGTATGTGCTGATGTTGTTGAAGCCGTGGTCGTGGACGCCGACGTGACTGACGTGAGGGGCCATTCGCTCGACGGTGTTTTGCCGGCCGATCTCCAAAAACTCCTCGTCGTCTGTCGCGTCGAACTGCAACAGCGCCGAGCCGAACTGAAAACCCTGCGTCCATTCCGTCCAACCCCGGGCGGTGTACTTTCCTTGCACCGTATACACCGGCGCGCCGGCCGCCGGATCGAGATGCTTCTCGATATCCAGTATCTTCGCGGCGGAAAGCTCCCACAGCCGGCTCAATTTCGGCGAAAGATCGGCCGGAGAAAGAGTTTGATTGATTTGCATATTCGCTGATTTCCGATTGGCGCGCCGCGGGAAGGGGACAGGTCCATGTTTTCGGCCAACCGTTTGCCCGCGAAATGCGCTTTTCGGCCGAAAAATGGACCAGTCCCCAGTCAACCTGTAAACGCTTACTTCGTATCGTTAATAGTTTGTCGATAATGCACCGTCGGGTCAATCCCTCGCAATCGCGCCGAATCATTAAATTCAAGCCGATCCTTGCCATCCTCGCCGATGCGGTGTTAAAATCGGCGGTCGGGGTATCGTTTCGCTCGATTATCAAGGGATGACATGAAAACGCATTTTGACGTGATAGTGATCGGCGGCGGGGGGAGCGGGCTGGCCGCGGCCCTCAGCGCGGTGGAACATGGGGCCGACGTCCTGCTGCTGGAAAAGAATCCCCGCCTCGGCGGCGCCACCGGAATCGCCATCGGGTCGTTTACCGCCAATCGCACCAATATGCAACGCAAGGCCGGCGTCGAGGACGACCTGGAGTCGCACGTCGAGGACGTAGGGAAGTTTTCCCCGCCGGGTCTGGAAGAGAGAAACAACGCCCCCCTGCGTCGGTTCTTCCTGACCCACGCGGCCGACACCCTGCACTGGCTGATGGAGATGGGCATCTCGTTCCACGGCCCGCACCCCGAGCCGCCCAACCGCGTGTCGCGGATGCACAACGTTATACCAAACGCGATGGCGTACGTGGCCACGATGCAAGCCCGATTCACTCGGCTGGGCGGCACAATCCTCCGCGACGCCCAGGCGACGGAGCTGATCCGGCAAGACGGGCGCGTGGTCGGCGTAATCGCCACGGTCGACGGCCGGCAAGAAACGTTCCGCGCCGGCGCCGGCGTCATTCTGGCCACCGGAGACTACGCCAATTCGTCGGAGATCATCGCCCGGCACAAAGGCCCCCAGTTCTCCGACATCGAGGGTATCCATCTGACGGCCACCGGCGACGGACATCTGATGGCCGACCAAATCGGTGCGAAGCTGCTGAACATGGACGTGACCTACGGGCCGGAGATCCGCTTTATTCCGCCGCCGCACAAGGATATTACGCGGCTGCTGCCCACCAAGGGCGTTCCGGCCAAAATCGTCGGCCGGCTAAGCGCGCTGGCCCCGAAGATAGTGATAAACGCCATCATCAAACGGCTGCTGGTCGCCTGGCAACACCCGGACGACGCGCTGTTGATCGACGGGGCCATTCTCGTCAACGCACGGGGCGAACGATTTTGCAACGAGACGGTCGGACCGGACCGCGAGATCGCCATCGCAAAGCAGCCGGAGGGTATCTGCTACATCCTTTTGGACCAACGCCTGATCGATCGTTACAGCGCCTGGCCGCATTTCCTATCGACGGCCCCCAAGATCGCCTACGCCTACGTGAAAGACTATTTGCGGCTGCGGCGGGACGTTGCCCTCGCGGGCCCGACGTTGGAGGCGGTCTGCCGGCGGCGCGGGCTGCCGACCGACGCGGTCCAACGCTCCGTCGATGAGTTCAACCGCTACGTTTCCGGCGAGACGACTGACCCCTGCGGACGCACCGGCGACGAACATCCGTTAGCCGGCAAACGCTGGGTGCTGCTCGGTCCGGCAAAGGCCTACTTCACCATCACCGAAGGAGGCGCCGCGGTAAACGAGCGGTTGCAAGTCCTCGACCAGTCCGACTCGCCGATCGAAGGACTCTACGCGGCCGGACAGGTCGGATTGGGCGGGCAAATCCTCTGGGGACACGGGCTGCACATCGGCTGGGCACTGACCAGCGGACGGCTTGCCGGCCGATACGCCGCCGAAGGGCGGAAGTCTTGAACTCTCGGCGGTTTATCGCAAACCGCTTCTCCTCCAACGTCGGAGAGCCGGCAGGAGCAGGAAGATTGTCCCGCCGAGGGCCATCGCTATGGTCCCCGGCTCCGGCACGGTGGAGGCCATGGAGAACTCGACTGTCGATAGACTAATCAAGGGGTCGTCGATCGTTACGCCCTCGATCGGCGTGAGTAGGAACGCGTGCTCGACTGAACTGACACCTGTCTCGCGTGTATAGCCGACAATCTGCCCGAGATCATTTATGGCAGTGGCATAATATAGCTCCCATCCTTCGGGAACCTCGGCCAACTCATTCAAGTCCAACATCTGGCCATTCTCGTACAGGAAAGCTTTTCCTCCCGAGCGGCCGACAACTTGTCCAAGGTTATTAATGTCCTGGGCTTCGCTAGAACCAATTGAACTGGTAGTACCCAAATCCTGCATAAGGCCATTGTTGTACAAGAAGGCATGGTTTCTGCCAGAACCAGCCTGAAATTCAGAAGCACCAACAATCTGTCCAGTGTCGTTGATTCCCATGGCATAACTATTTTTTCCCTGGCCGAGCGTGCCGAGGTCCGTTACAGTTTGCCCATCCAAGAGCGTGGCATGTCTGGGACCGGTACTGTTTGCGTTGAGAAATGAATCGCCGACCATTTGTCCTTGGTTGTTGATTGCCCAGCACAGGCTGGGGGTACCGAGAAGCGGTTGGTGGATGGTCACTTGGTCTAGGGAGTCGAATGAGGTGCTGAACCAAACATTGCCCGGCGAATATGTTCTGCCAAGGATCTGTCCCAAGTCGTTGATGTCTCTGGCAATGCTGGAATCGATCCCGCCAGAGGCATAACTGGCATTCTTGATAAAGCCCCTGCCTGCGACAAACGCCTTTTGATGGTTGTCGCCGATGCCGACTGATCCTACTACTACGCTGCTTTCATTGATTGCATAAGCCTCGCTGTATTCGGTAGGTTCACCCAGGCCGATCATTTCATTCTGTCGATAGTCGTACAAATAGGCATTGATTCTTGTCACTGTCCCCGATTCGTAGCCTATGATAGTCATTTCAAAAGGATTATGAGGATCCCAGCCATAGATGGGAACCATTCCTTCCATGGTCCGATATGCGTAACCGACGACCTCACCCTTGTTGTTGATGTCGTAGGCCCGGCTGTGTGATCCGCCAAGCGTGCCGAGGTCTCTGTATGTATAGCGCACCTCGGCCCGCGCCGGCACGGCAAGCAATAATATCAAGCTAAATCCTACAGAGAACGTCGCCATGGAGTTCTTTAGAGTCATCGAAAGTGTCCTCCTATGAAGCAACACAAGTTCGGAAAAACAAAGCAATACTGACGAGCCGCTAAAAAAGCATTAGTCCCAACCCCCAAGATTAACGGACCCTAAGTTAAACGTCAAGCACCTCTGTCAGGGGGGGTGTTTTGCGTGGTCAACTATTGCGGTAATACAATGGGGGGACAAACCACTGTGGACTCATTCATCTTCTCCACGCCGAGTTAAACCCTCGCCATCTCGTGGAACAGCTTCTACCGGGCCTGCATTTTGGCCGGACTGTCGCCGCCGAACAGCGGAAAATCTGAAAACTTGAGTCGTGGATTAAGAAGCGGCATCGATCTCCGCGAACAGATCGTCCAGAATCAGCGGCTTGGAAAGCACGGCGGCCGCGCCGGCGGCCAACGCCCGGCGGTGGTCCTCGATCCGAGGGAACGACATCAACGCGACAACCGGCGCAGGGTGAATCGCGGCGGCCAGCCGGCGCAGATCGTCGAGTTCATCGTCGTTCAAGTCGGCGTAGTCGAAGATCGCGGCGGTCGCGCCTTCCACTCGGGCAACAACGCCGTCGCGCTGCCAGACGGCGGACAGACCGTGACGCCGACACGCCGCGCCGAGCCAGTCCCACGTCTCGAACGACCGGCAGCGGACCACCGCCAAGCCACCGAAAGGGCTAGGGATTAGGGATTGGGGGTTAGAGGAGGGCGGAAGGCGGAGATTCGGGGTTCGGGGTTCGGGGTTCGGGGTTCGGGGTTCGGGAACATTTTTTCCACCTTCCACCTTCCGCCCTCCACCCTTCGCCTTGGCACTCTCCCCTCTCCCCTCTCCCAAATGGAGAGGTGAGACCGCGTCGGCCAGCAGCCGCTCCTCCTCGGTGGCCGTGACCGGAAGCGCAAAGGAACAACGTTTGCCGACGGCCAGGCAACGGAACTGCCGCCGGCAGCGTGCCGGCCATTGATGCCAATAGAGCCTTGCGGTGGCCGGCCAGGGCCGCCCGCTCCGCATCTCCCCCTCGCACCAACTGCCCATCAACCCGAGTATCCGCGCCAACGGCGCCGCCCGACGCAGCCGGTCGATCGCCTCGTGCGAAAACTGCCCCGGAAAAGATTGGGCAACGACGATCACCTCCGGCGCGATCCGCCCTTGGGTCAACGCGGCACGGGCCGTTTCCACGTCGGCGGCAATCTCCACGACTCCCGAACGTTTCAGACACGACGCCGATTCGCGGAACTCCGTCCGGTGAATATCGCCGATCACTAATATCTGAATCTCGTGCATGTCGGCGATCGGCATTGGCAGTAGGGTGGGTCAAGTGAAGCGCAGCCCCACCAACAGTGGGAATAAGGTGGTGGGGCTGCGCTTCGCTTGACCCACCCTACTACTAATGCCGATTGCCGACATGCACGAGATTCAGATATTAGTGGTCGGCGATATTCACCG
>JAUWNG010000179.1 GCA_030612765.1 Planctomycetota bacterium | reverse complement strand
CCCCGCGCGCCCCGACGGGCCGCCGGGCACCACGCCGTTCCCGCGCACCGGGAGCGCCCGCCGCACCGGCGCGGCGGGCGTTTTCAACTTTGGGGGCGCGGGGCGCGGGGCGCGGGGCGAGGGAAAGCCGCTTGCGGCTTCGCAAGAAGAACAAGAAGAATACGAATCATGGAAGCGGCAGCGCTCCGAAACCGGTTTCCCCCGCAAACCCGGCGACGATGTGTTGCGCATCTACACCACCCGGGCAGACACCCTCTTCGGCGCCACCTACATGGTGATCGCGCCCGAGCATCCGTTCGTCGAGCGGCTGACCGTGCCCGAGCAGTCCGAGACGGTCCGCGCGTATTGCGAACAGGCGGCGCGAAAGAGCGATTTGGACCGCACCGATCTGGCCAAGGAAAAGACCGGCGTATGGACCGGCTCGTACGCCGTGAATCCGGTAAACGGCGAATCTATTCCGATCTGGGTGGCCGATTACGTGTTGATCAGCTACGGCACCGGCGCGATCATGGCCGTGCCGGCCCACGATACCCGCGACTTCGAGTTCGCCAAGCAATTCGATCTGCCGATTATCGCGGTGGTCGATCCATCTATCTCCCCTCTCCCTCTGGGAGAGGGGCCGGGGGTGAGGGCGTCGACCGAAAACAGCCCTCACCCTAACCCTCTCCCGAAGGGAGAGGGGACTCAGGTTGTCGCCTTCATCGCCGATGGGGTGGCGATCAACTCCGGCCCCTACAATGGCCTACCGACGGCCGAGTTCAAACGAAAGATAGCCGAAGACCTGACTACGCAGGGGATCGGCCGCGCGGCGGTAAACTACAAACTCCGCGACTGGCTCTTCAGCCGGCAACACTTCTGGGGCGAGCCGTTCCCGCTGCTGCACGAACTGGACGACGACGGCCGGCCGACCGGACGCATCCGGGCATTGACCCCGAGCGAATTGCCGCTCGATCTGCCGGCCGAGATGGCCTTCGACGCCGACCACGATCGGCCCGAGCCGCCGCTGGACAAGGCACCGGAAGATTGGCTCTATGTAACTATCGACGGCCGGCGGTACAAGCGCGAGACGAACACCATGCCGCAATGGGCCGGCTCCTGCTGGTACTACCTGCGGTTTCTCGATCCGAAGAACGATCGAGCACTGGTCGATCCGCAAGTCGAGAAGGCGTGGATGCCGGTCGATCTGTACGTGGGCGGGGCGGAACACGCCGTGCTGCATCTGCTCTACGCCCGCTTCTGGCACAAAGTCCTCTTCGACCGCGGGCACGTCGGCGGCGACGAGCCGTTCCAGAAACTGGTCAACCAGGGGATGATCCTCGGCGAGAACGGCGAAAAGATGTCAAAAAGCCGCGGCAACGGGGTCAACCCCGACGAGGTGGTGCGGGAATACGGGGCCGACTCGCTGAGGCTCTTCGAGATGTTCATGGGCCCGTTGGAAGCGGTAAAACCTTGGAACATGGATGGCGTGAGCGGGGTCCGCGGCTTTCTCGACCGCGTCTGGCGGATGATCGTCGACGAACGGGCAGAGACGACGCAACTTAATCCGGCCGTGCAAGTCGTCGAGCCGAGCGCCGAGCAGAACCGCGTGCTGCACCGGACGATCAAGGCGGTCACGACCGACCTGGATCAGATGTCGCTGAACACGGCCATCTCGCGGATGATGGAGTTTACAAACTTCTTCCTCAAGCAGGAGTCGCGCCCTCGGGCGGCGATGGAAAAACTCGTTCTGCTGCTTTCGCCGTTCGCGCCGCACACGGCCGAGGAGCTTTGGGCCGTGCTGGGACACGATGAGACGTTGGCCTTCGAGCCGTGGCCGGAGTCCGACGAAGCGGCGATCAAGGAAGACACGATCGAGGTGCCGGTCCAGATCGGCGGCAAGCTGCGCGGTCGGATTCAGGTTCCCGCCGAGGCCGACAAGGCCGCGTTGGAGTCGGCCGCCCGCGCCGAACCGAAGATCGCCGAGCTTCTGGCCGGCAAGACGGTGGTCAAAGTGATCGTCGTACCCGGCCGGATGGTGAACTTCGTGGTGAAGTAAGTGGAAACTCGTTTAACCCGGAGCCAACGGCGACGGTGGGATGGTGAGCAACCTACCGTCGCCGTTGGCTCCGGGTTAAATCTCCGTCGCCGTTGGCTCCGGGTTAAATCTCCGTCGCCGTTGGCTCCGGGTTAAACGATTAGAAGGTAAACACCCCGCTGTCGCCGCTGGCCGGGCGTTGTTTGCGCAACTGTGCCATGATCGAGGAGATGGCCCGTAGATTCGCGCGGGCGGCGGCCGCCAAGTCGCCCGATCGGGCGGCAGCCGTCGATTGGGCCAACAGCTTGTCGAAGCTCGCCCAGTCGACCGTCCAATTTTCGCTCAGCGAGGCGTCTCGAAGCTGGCGGACGATCTCGGTCAGCCGGGCCAGGAGGTCCGGGTTCGGCGTGCCGTCGCACTTGACGTATGGTCCGCGTCCAAAGCGTCGCCGATCGAGTTCGGTTTTCCGGCCGCCGCCGTAACGTTGCAGCAGCGCCGCCGCGCCCGCCCCGACGGCCACCAGGAGGCTTATCAACGCCATCTCCGGATGTTCAAGCATGAGCAGCCCAACGGCGGCCAGCGAGGCGGCGCCCAACACAGTCCAGACCAGCGGATGGACCGGCCGGACATTGGCTGCGGCGGATGACGCCGGTTGATCGGCCGCGCCGGCTTGGGCCACCTGCGGTCCCAAGACCCGTGCCACGACGGCCGTGATGTTGTCCGACCCGCCGCGAAGGCAAGACAAATCGATCAGCGTTTGTGCCGCTTCGGCCGGTGGCAGACAGCCGAGCACCATGCCTATTTCATCGTCCTTCATCTGGTTCGACAACCCATCGCTACAGAGCAGAAAGGTGTCGCCCGCCTGCACCTGAAAAGGCCCCTCGAGGTCTACCTGCACCGTGGGGCTGGGGCCTAGCGAGCGGGTGATGATGTTTTTCGAGATGTAGCCGGCGGCCTCCGCCTCGGGCGAATGGCCGGACGCCTGCATCTCCCAGACCAAGCTATGGTCGAAGGTCAACTGCTCGATCCGGCTGCCGCGGAGCCGATACGCGCGGCTGTCGCCGACGTGCGCCACCAAGGCCCCGGCGGGCAACAACAGCAGCGCGGTGGCGGTCGTGCCCATCCCGCGGAAATCGGGACTCGCCTGACCGCGGGTGTGTATCTGGCGGTTGGCCTCCAAAACGGCCGAAAGAACCGCCTCCGGCGGCGACTGATCGAGCAGCTTTCGGTAGGTCATCGAAACAACGTCGGCGGCGATTTTGCTGGCCAACTCGCCGGCGGCGTGGGCACCCATCCCGTCGGCTACAATAAATAAGTGACCGCGGCGCTCGAAATCACCCTGATCGCCGGCCAGCGCGCCGCAGTATGAATCCTGGGTGTTCGCCCGGCGCAGACCGATATCGCTTAGCGCGGCATGTTCGAGGCAGTGGCTCCAGATGTCCGTCGAGTGGTCCATATCCGCAAGTATAGCTGTCATTTTGCGGCGCCACCAGTCCGTTGGGGGGGCGGAATCGCGGAATTTCGGCCTAGTCATGCCCTTCGCCGCCGATTATACTCCCGACTCGCCGCTGTTGGCGTTTCTCAACTCTTGTCTTGGCGACGTCGTCATGTTGAAAGTTCGTCGCGGTCGATTTTCCGCTTGCACCCGCGTCCCGGCCGGTTGGACCCTGCTGGGGCTGGCGTTTTTCGCCGTCTGCTTTTGCGGCTGCGTGCATCGGCGGATGACCGTCCGCACCAATCCACCCGGTGCGTTGCTCTACGTGGACGATTACGAGATCGGCGTCACGCCCGTCTCGACCAGTTTCACGTATTACGGGAAGCGTAAAATCCGCCTGGTCAAGGACGGCTACGAAACGCTCACGGTGATGCAGGACATTCCGCCGCCGTGGTACGAGTATACGCCGTTGGATTTCGTGGCGGAGAATTTCGTGCCCGGCCAAATCCGCGACCAGCGGGTATTGGACTATCAACTCAGGCCGCAAGCGGTCGTTCCCACCGAGCAATTGCTCTCGCGTGCCGAAAACCTCCGCCGCGGCATCCACTCGGCCACGGGCACGGCCACGCAACCGCTGGCGGGAGGCGTTCGCGGCCCCGCGGCCATTCCGCCGTCGGCTTCGCCGGAAATGATCCCGGCCCCCGAGGGCGTCGGCGGCCAGCCAGTCTATCCGTTGCCGCCACGTTGAATGCGGAATTCGGTAGGTTATGCTTCAGTAGTAGGCCGGGTCGAGACCCGGCAGAATGTTCGCCGGGTTACAACCCGGCCTACTCACGGTTAATTGCTCATGGGACGCCGCGCGCTGAGAAAGATTGATCCGTCGATCGACCTGAGCGAGCACCTTAAAACCTTCGACCAGTTGCCGTGTCCCTGGGACGCCGCGGTGCTGTTCGGACGCGATGCGCCGCTGGAGATCGAAGTCGGTTCGGGCAAAGGTCTGTTTCTGCGCAGCGCCGCCGTCGGCCGGCCGGAAACCGATTTCCTGGGCATCGAAGTCGTGCGGAAGTATGCCCAGTTCGCCGCGTTGGGCCTGGTCAAGGCCGACGTGCAAAACGCGCTGATGGTCCACGGCGACGCCCTGCGCGTGTTCGGCGAACTGTTGCCCGATCTGTCGCTGGCGGCCGTCCACGTCTACTTTCCCGACCCGTGGTGGAAGCAGCGGCACCGACGGCGGCGCGTCATGCACGAGTCGTTTCTGTGCGACGTCGAGCGGACGTTGCTGCCCGGCGGATTGCTCCACTTCTGGACCGACGTGGAGGAGTATTTCCAGACCACCTTGGAACTGCTGGCGGCGCACACCTCGCTGATCGGCCCGCTGCCGGCGCCGGAAACACCCGCCGAGCACGACATGGACTACCGCACCCATTTCGAGCGTCGAGTGCGAAAAGCCGACGAGCCGGTCCATCGGGCCGAGTTCCGGGCAGAAAAAACGGGACGGGGGTAAGCGCCGGTGCAAGTTGCACATTGTTAGCCCTTCGGGCAAGAAGATAAATCTTCCATCGCAAAGCGCAACTTGCACCCTGGGTAAACAGAACGAGCCGCGGCAGTCGAGTGCGGCGGCTCGTTGTGGTTGGTCGGGTACGGCGGGTTGTTTCTCTCGGCGCGATCACCCGTTGAGACGGCCGCGGTCGACGATCTGGCGGATCGCCTGCCGGTTCTCCTCGGTCCAGTGCGCCCCCGTGGCCCCCCATCTCCGCCGCCGCCACACTCCCAGCCCCGCAGCACCCGCGCCCAGCAAACTCCAGATGATCAGGGTGGCTGGCTCGGGGATGACCGTAATTTCTCCTAAACCACGGTTTCCAACTGGGCTGTAGGTTTTTCCCAGATTATAATAGGTGTCTCCCAGATTATAAAAAATGAGATTGGGGGGAGCACCAGCAACAGGAAAAACTGCATAAACCTGTGTTGGATTAACCGCATCCCGCAAATAATCGGCAATATCCAGTTGCGTCAGGTCAACAACCGCCAATGCTGTAAAATCCAGTGTAGCAAGCCGGGTATCGGAGGTTATATTACCGCCCAAGCCAACATTAAACCAGGCATAGCCAGCAGCCCAGTCGTTATTACCCCCACCGGCGAACATTCCAAGCGAGAACTGTGAATTATTAATTGTTGCAGAATCAAGTTGCAGGTATGTTGGATCAAACTCCAATCCTACTGATGCCTTTTGCCAGAAATCACCTGGTCCGAAATTCACAACCTCGGCCCAAATTTCCAAGCTGAAATTATCGCCAACATTAACCGTTTTGCTTGCTGGCAACACAGTTAAATCGACTGTGGCTATGCTTGCCTGTGCCACACCGCCAACAGCCAAAATCATTGTTGCTACTAACGCAACTAACTTTTTCATTTTCCTATCTCCTCTTGATGATTACCCAGCGATTCGACTGGAGGGGATATCCCTCCCGATGAAGCTATTCCACACTTTGCCCCCTACTGCTGTAGCCCGCCGAGGCCCAAATCGTGAGAAAAGAAAAACAAAAACAACGGAAGCGGCTCAGAAGGGGGGTGACGAGATGCAGGATGATGGATGCGGAAAGATATCTCAGGCCTCACGCCCGAAGAACCGGAGCAGCTTCTTACGGATGCGACGGGTGAGTTGCCGGGCGTTGGCCGATAGTGGTTCGCGTGCTACCCCCCCCCGCTGGCAGGGTGCCCCGCGAGATGATCCTCATAGAACTCCCTTTCGCCGGCAGTAAGAGTTTGCACGAACTCCCCCAGTGTGGCGGTCATTTGGGCGTCGTCGGCCGGCTGATGCGGCGGTCTTCCGCCGAAGGCGATCCGCTCGCGCCTCCGCCGGCGGCACTGGCGCCGGAAGTGCCGGCGAACCTCGCTCTTGGCCACAGTCCGCAGGAAGGTGATCAAGCGGGCACCTCGCCGGGGATCATACCGGGCAAGAAGCTTGCCGTCGTTTTCGATCAGGGCGTACCAGACCCGGGCGGCGATCTCATCGACCAGGTTCGGGTCGGCGCGATCGGGGCCAAGCATGACCTCGATCGAGACCAGCAGCGGCCGATGGCACTGGGCATAAACCTCTTCCCAGGCGGCCGGCTCGCCCGCCAGACATCGCTTGGCCAAGCGTGAGTCCGCCACGAGAAGGTCGTGCTTGGCGTCATTGCCGCCGGCCCGGTGCGGGTTTTCTACCTCTGCCGGCTTGGGGTCGGTGCAGTGGGGCGTTTCGAGTTGTGGCTCTGGTGCTTGCATGGTGCGTCACGCGGCGTGGAAGCTCGTTGGTGCCGTGTGCGTTTTGTACGCCCCAAGCACGATAGTGCCAAAATGTGGGGCCAAGCAAACCTCTATTATGGGGACGCGTACGGCCGTTGTCAAATGCCGAGGCCGGAAAAAGCACCGGAGTGGAAAGCGGGACAGGTCCGGTTTTGAGAGGATAGGGTGCTTTGCAAATCTCCCATATCGCCAATAACGGACCTGTCCCGTTTTTCCGCCTCTCCGACGGATTGAAAAAATGACCGCATATTATCGCCGCCTGCCGATCCTTGCGGAGAACGGGTTTTGTCGGCAGAATATGGGGGGATGGCAATAAGCCGGCAAAAAATGTAGGGTGGGTCAAACCCACCCCGGCCCCCCCCCCCGGCACACAAGGTTGGGCCGCCGGTGGCCTGCCCCCACCCGCCCCCGCCCGGCAGGGGTGG
>JAUWNG010000138.1 GCA_030612765.1 Planctomycetota bacterium | reverse complement strand
TCTGAAAAACCGTGCAATTCCAAACCAACAAACTGAAACGCGGCTACGAAGTAAAATCCTCAACAAATTCACTCGCCTCGGACTCCCCGAGTTCGAGTGGAATTAGTCAACAAGGCCACTGACAACTGACAACTGACAACTAATATGGGAAAGTGCGGCAGACCACCGGTGCTCGACAAGGACAAACGCGGCCGGATCGCGGCCATTATCAGCGTCGGGTGCAGCCGGGGCGTGGCCGCACAGTACGTCGGCTGCGCCCCGTCGACTATTCAGAGGACCGCCGAACGCGACCCGACGTTCGCCGAGGAGCTTCGCCAGGCCAAGTGCAACGCGGAACTGAGCCTGATAAAAAACATCCGCAACGCCGCCATGAAGGAGCAGTATTGGCGCGCGGCCGCCTGGGCGCTGGAACGGGGGTTCCCGGAAAAATACGCCCGACGCAGCCACGACGTTGTCTCCTTCGAGCAGATCGGACTGCTGCTGGCCAAGTTCGCCGACATAGTCGTCCAGGAGGTGGACGAAAAAAAGCGAAAGACAATCCTGAAAAAGCTGGACGCGTTGGTCCGCGAGTTGGGTATCGAGATTCAACGGGAGGAACAAAATGACCCGAGCTAGGGCTTCGACAATCGACTGGCAGGTCGAGTTGAAGACGGTGAGCCGGCTCATAGCCATCTTCCGCGACGAGTTGGCCCTGCGCCACGGCCGGGCACGGCGGCTGGCACGCCGCAACGGCTGCTCGCGGAACTTGTTGAACTGGGGCCGAAAATATCTGCCGGACCATTTCTCCCGGCCTTCGTCGATCATGCACCGTTGGCTGGCCGATCAGCTCGACGCCGCGCACACCGCGCGGGGGACCAAACTGAACGTGCTCGGACCGCGCGGCGGGGCGAAATCGACCATCGGTACGCTCTGCCTACCGCTACTGGCAGCAGTCGAGTGTTGGGAGCCGTACATCTGGATCGTCTCCGACACCAAGCACCAGGCCTGCGCACACCTGGAAAACATCAAGGCCGAACTGATCGAGAACCGGCGCTTGGCCGAGGATTTTCCGGCGGCCGCGGGGCGAGGACTCGTTTGGCGCGAAAACATGATCGTGCTCCGCAACGGCGTGACAATCGAGGCCCTGGGCACGGGCCAGCGCATCCGCGGACGACGCCGACGCCAGCATCGACCTACGCTGATCGTCTGCGACGACCTGCAAAACGACGGCCACATCGGCTCGGTTTTGCAGCGGGAACACTCGCGGAGTTGGTTCCACGGCACATTGATAAACGCCGGCACGGCGCGGACCAACGTCGTCAACCTGGCCACCGCGCTGCACCGCGACGCGCTGGCGATGGAGTTGCACCGCACGCCCGGCTGGAACTCACGGCTGTTCAGGGCAATCGTCCGCTGGCCGAAAAATATGTCGCTCTGGCAGCAATGGGAGGCGATCTACACCGACATCGCCAAACCCCGCTACAAGACCGCCGCCCGGGCGTTCTACGAAAAGCACCGGCTGGAGATGAACTCCGGCGCGATACTACTCTGGCCCGAGGTGGAAGACCTCTACACGCTGATGTGCATGAGGGTCGAAAACGGACGGACGGCCTTCGAGCGGGAAAAGCAAAACTCGCCGATCGATCCGGACCGGTGCGAATGGCCCGAGTCGTACTTCGACGAGTCGATTTGGTTCGAGCGCTGGCCGGCCGGCCTGGCGGTGAAGACGATGGCGCTGGACCCGAGCAAGGGGAGCGACTCGCGCCGCGGCGATTACTCGGCGCTGGTCTCGCTGGGCGTTGACCGGCAGGGGATAATTTACGTCGAGGCGGACCTTCGACGGCGGCCCACTCCGGAAATGGTGGCCGACGGGGTCGAGCGGTTCCGCCGCTTTCGCCCCGACCTGTTCGGCGTTGAGACCAACCAGTTTCAGGAACTGTTGGCCGGGGAGTTCGAGACTGAGTTCCGCCGTCAGGGGATTCTCGGCGCCCGGCCCACGCCGATCGACAACCACGTATCGAAACAGGTCCGCATCCGCCGGCTGGGTCCGTATTTGGCCTCGCGTCGGCTGCGTTTTCACGCCGGCACGCCCGGCACGCGGCTGTTGGTCGAGCAGCTTCGAGAGTTTCCCGTCGCCGATCACGACGACGGTCCGGACGCGTTGGAAATGGCGATCCGTCTGGCGGCCGAACTGCTCCACGGCCGCACGGCCAACGACGGATTGGGCAACCGGCTGCCGGTGGGCTGAGGGGCGAGGGGCGAGGGACGAGGGCGGCGATTACTCCCCTCTCCCTTTGGGAGAGGGGCCGGGGGTGAGGGCACTTCCAGATAATTGCCGCCGTTGACAATGCCATGCTGGGTAGAGAAAATGCGGTCTAGTCGGGGAAGTCTTGCTCGACGCTCTCGATGCGATAGATGGGCATGTGGCGGTAGTAGACCTCGAGGATCATCGTGGCCATCGCCGTGCAGTAGAGACGGCCGCCGGTCGGCGCGCCGAGATCGCCGCTGCCGGTGAACCAACTCCCCCCTTCGTGGCCCTGCTTGGCCTGACTGTGGACCAATTGGTCGCGCATCTGGCGGTTCCAGTTCTCCCACGGCTCGCCCTCCCAGTGGCGCATTACCTGGGTGGCGTAGTAGTTGTAGTACATGTTGCTGGGCGAAGGTCCGCGCTTGCTGAGCATCCGCACGCCGCGCTCCATCGCGGGATTGTCCCGCTTCCAGCCGAGATACATGCGGCACAGCAAGCCGATGGCGGTGGTCGCCTCGCCCTGGCCGGGGTTGGTGTAGCCGTAGGCGGCACCGCCGTTTTGCTGAACGCCGTCGAGGAACAGAGAGGTCCGCTCGACCACCAGCGCCGGGATGTCGAAGCCGGCCATGTAGCCGCTCTTCAGCGCCATCAGTTGCCAGCCGACGACCGAGGTGTCGCCCTTTTGGCGCGGGCGATAACGCCAGCCTCCGCCGACCGGGTCTTGGGCATAACAGATATAGCCCAGCACCGCGCGGGTCGGGGGCAAGAGGTCCGGGTCCTTCGACATGGCGTAGGCTTCGCAGATTGCAATGGCGGCGATGCCGTGCGAATACATGGTGCCGCCCGACTCGTTCAGCGCGCCGCCGTGGCTGCTGACGCGCATGCGGTTTACCAGGTATTGCAGGCCCCTGTTGATGGTGGACTTGTACTTTCTGCTGAACTTGTGTGTGTCTCCGGTGCCCAGGAACGGCAGCAGCGCCAAGCCCGTGGCGGCGTTGCGGGCGTTGGCCAGTTTGCCGGAGTTTCGGCATTGACCGTTGCAGGTTGGGCAGCGTTTGAGGTCGAAGCTCCAACCGCCGTCGGGAAGTTGGTGGTTGGCCAGCCATTTCAGCGCCTTGGAGACGGCTTGCTCACTGGACTTGGACCCTCCCTCCCGCTCGACTTTTTTGATGTTCCTCGCCATGGCGCGTCCGGAGAACGGACTGCCGCCGGAACCGCCTATAAATTTGAGCATATCGCCCGGCGCCACGTGATGCATGCCGAACTCGATGGTTTCCGTCGCCGCCGGCGCCGCTTCCGGCTTGTTGTTCGGATCGACGAACTTCTCTTTCTGCTCGACCTTCGAGTCCAAGACCACCGTTTCGGCCACCGCGTTTTCGTCCAACGTCATGGGCGATTTGTCGTCGACTTCCACGATTTTTTCGACCTTCTTCTCGGGAGGCGTGACGATAAGGTGTTGCGGCCTGTATGTGACCGGTTCGGAAACGGTGACCATCGCCATCGCCACCAAGGTGACCATGTGGACGACCATGCTCACCATCCAGGCCGGCGCTTCGTGAACGAGCAACTGCGCGAGACAGGAAACCGAAACCAACAGACCGCGTTTTCCCATCCAAATGCCGAGCGGCAAGGCGTTCTCGACGTGCAGCGGGAGCGAATCGTTCTGCCGCGGAGTCTGGGCGTGGTTGTTGACGCGAGGCGCGGAATCGGCGCCGGCTGAGGACGTGGCCCGAGTATATGGCCACTCTCCCGGGGCGAGCGGCACGGCCACTTTCAAATTTTTTCCGGCCAAAGGCACATCCGACATGGCCTGGCGCTCCCGAAAAGAATCCGATATATTAGCGTATTCAGCGTAACGTAATCTGCGCGGATTGCAATAAATAGCGCAGCAAAACACCCTTTAACCCAGCGGCAGCGACACCGGGCTTACAATAATCAACCTGGAAAGGACAATACAAGAAATTTGCCTATACGTCGGGTACCCAAACCGACATCCCCATCAATCATTCTAACCTGAGTGAGTCAATCACGCTACCCTTCGGATTTGGGGAAAGCACGGAACTTATGTGTTCCAGCACGAATACGAGGCAACCGGCCGGCTTCCAAACCCCAATCCGGCTATGCCGTACCCCCTACGCCTATCGAACCCAGCCCCCGTTTCGTCGCAGCTCTCCTCCCGCCCCGGGGGGGCGATGGCTTTCCGTCTGCACTATATTCTTCTGCCTGGCGGACGATGTATTCGACCGAAAACGTACCGGATCACCATCCAGAAAAAAGGCCATTCCCAGCCCCGCAAAATGTTAGTACAATGCGTGTTTCGGTCCCGCTCCGGGGCCGTATTGTCCGGTCGGTTCGGAGAGTCCTTCAATGGCGAAAAGCAAGAAAAAGGCCGAGCCCGTATTTCTGGTCTGCAAGGAAACGGGTGACTACAACTACACTCTGCGGCGGAAACCGGGCGGGGAAAAGTTGACGCTGAAAAAATACTGCCCCCGGCTGCGGAAGCGTACGGAACACACCGAAAAGAAGAAGTAATCGGTTGTCAGTTTTCAGTTGTCAGTCGTCAGTTTTCAGTCGTCAGTCGTCAGTCGTCAGTTTTCAGTCGTCAGTATGCCAGTGTAACCGTTCACGGGACGATCGTCATCCTGAGCGCAGCGAAGGATCTCGTCCGCAACGCATCTTCGTCCGAGATCCTTCGCTGCGCTCAGGATGACAGACTCCCTGCTGACCTGTGAACGGTTACATATGCAGTTATCAGTTTTTGGTGGTGAGATAACCGAACACTGACGACTGACGACTGACGACTGAAAACTGACGACTGAAAACTAAAAACTGACAACCATGTCCAAGCGCTGGCGCATCCATTCCCACGATCTTGCCCGCATCGAGGCCCTGCGGCGCGCCGCGGATATCCCGGCAGTGGTGGCGGAGTTGCTCGTCTGCCGCGGTGTGACCGACCCGGCCGCCGCAAAAAGTTTCCTCGATCCAAAGCTCACCGCGCTGCACGATCCCGGCCTGTTGCCGGGCTGCGGTCTGGCCGCCCAGAGGATTTCCGACGCCATCGCATCCAAACGCCGGATCACCGTCTATGGAGATTACGACGTCGACGGCATCAGCGGCACGGCCGTCCTCTGGTTGTGTTTGAAATTGCTGGGGGCCGAAGTCGGATACTACGTCCCCCATCGCGCGGATGAAGGATACGGACTGAACGGCGAGGCCATCCGAACACTGGCCGCCGAGCGGACCGAACTGCTGATTACCGTCGATTGCGGCATCGCCAGCGTCGAGGAGGCGGCGCTTGCCCGAGAGTTGGGCGTCGAACTGATCGTCACCGACCACCACGAGCCTGGCCCGCGTCTACCCGAGGCCGCGGCCATCGTCCATCCGAGATTACCCGTCGGAGAGTATCCGTTTGGCTCTTTGAGCGGCTCGGGCGTGGCGCTGAAACTGGCCTGGGCACTCTGCCAGCAGGCCAGCGGGGCAAAACGGGTCGCGCCGCGAATGAAGGATTTTCTCGTTCAAGCCGTCGGACTGGCCGCGCTGGGAACCATCGCCGACGTCGTGCCGCTGGTCGACGAAAACCGGGTGCTGGTCCGACACGGGACAGAAAGCCTGGCAAACGCACCGACGCCGGGATTGACCGCGCTGATGAACGTCGCCAAAATCACGCCGCGAAAACATTCCGACGGCAAGATGCGGCTCGACGCCGAGGACGTGGCCTTTCAACTCGCTCCGCGGATCAACGCCGCCGGACGGCTTGGGCAGCCGCAACTGGCCGTCGAGCTGTTGGTCACCGACCGGCCGGAGCGCGCCGAGGAACTGGCCCAATACATCGACGGACTGAACGCCACGCGGCGGACAATCGAGCGGAGCATCCAGCTCGCCGCGACGAAACAGGCCAAGGAGTCGTTCGATCCGGCCGAGGACGCCGCGCTGGTGCTGGCCGACCACGGCTGGCATCCGGGCGTGATCGGCATCGTGGCCGGGCGATTGGCCGAAAAGTTTCATTGCCCGGTGGTCCTGATCTCTTGGGACAAGGCTGGAATCCGGCCGGGGACCGGCTCCGCCCGAAGCGTGCCGGGCTTCAATCTGCACGCCGCCTTGGCCGACTGCGGTGAATACCTGTTGGCCCACGGCGGCCATGCCGCGGCGGCCGGCTTGAAGATCGAGGAGCACCAACAGGCCGGCTTCCGCGCCGCGTTTTGCGAATTGGCCGACGCCCGGATTCCACACGATCAGCGCGTGGCGGAGATTTTCATCGACGTCGAAGCACCGCTGAGCGCGTTCACGTTGGAAGCGGCCCGTCACGTCGAGCGGCTGGCCCCGTTCGGCCACGGCAACCCCCGGCCTCTGCTCTGCACCACCGGCGTAACGCTCGACGGCCCGCCGAAACCGCTGGGTAGCGGAGGCCATCATCTGGCGATGACCCTTTCGCAGCACAATGTCTCTTTGCGCGCGGTGGCCTTCGGCGGCGGCGAGTGGGCGGACGAATTGGCCGCCGTCGACGGTCCGCTGGACGTGGCCTTCCGGCCGGTTATCAACCACTTCCGCGGCCGACAGAGCGTCGAGCTTCACCTGGTCGATTGGCGTCCGACCGCCGTGGCTGAACCGGCGCGACCTGCGTCGGCCGGCTCCGTCGATTGATGGCCGGCGAGAGATCGCTCGGCCTGGCGTTTACCAACATTTTGAATCCGGGAAGCCGGGCGCAGGAACACGTTTGTAGTTTCTACGCGCTGATTTGGACGGGGAAGCGGTGGCACCTAAATCCGGAATCCGGATTTTCCGGATGAACCCTTTTTTCAATCCCTTACTGTGAATTGCGGGCTTGGAGGGTCTGGCTGAGAGTGCGGGCGGTTTGGGTGGCGGTGTTCAGCATCACATCGCCGCCTTTGGGCAGCCTGCCGTCGATCGGCCGGGCGGCTACACGCACGACGATGTCCGGCTCGACGCCCACGCGGCTGAAGGGCCGGCCGGCGGGTGAATAGAACTTCGCCGTGGTCAGCCGCACACCGCAGTTCGCTTCCTCCAAGGGGAAGATACCCTGCACCGAGCCTTTGCCGAAGCTCCGCGTGCCGACGATCGTTCCCCGGCGGTGGTCGCGGATGGCCCCGGCGAAGATTTCCGCCGCGCTGGCGCTGTCGTGGTCGATGATCACCACCAAGGGCATCCGCCACTTGCCGACCTTGTGGGCGGAGTAGGTGAAGTCTTCGGCCGTGCTGCGGCCGCGCGTGGAAACGATGATCCCGCTGTCGACGAACCGGTCGACCACCTCGACGGCGGACATCAGCAATCCGCCCGGATTGCCGCGGATGTCGATCACCAGGCTCTTCATTCCCTCGCGGTGTAGTTTCCAGAGCGCGGCGTCCAGGTCTCGGGCGGTGGTCTTCTGGAAGCAAGTCAGCTTGATGTACCCGATCCCGAATTGCCGGTCGATGATGCCGACCCGATCGATGCTCGGCACCTCGACCACGCGGCGCTCGATGGCGACATGTCTGGCGGGCTGTCCCGGCGCGGCCAACGTAAGGCTCACCACGCTCCCCTCGGGGCCTTGCAACATATTGGCCGCCTGATCGGTCGAGAGGTTTTCGGTCGACCGGCCGTCGACGGCGAGGATCCGATCGCCGGCGTGGACTCCGGCCTGCTCGGCGGGGCTGCGGGATATCACGCCCACGATCACCAACCCGCCGTCGCGGGCCTTTAACTCCACGCCCAGGCCGACAAAGCTCCCTTCTATTTGCGCGTATACTTCGTTGAGTTGGTTGGGCGTGAGGTATGAGGAATAGGGATCCAGCGCGTTGGTGGCGCCGCAGAGATACTCCAGAATCACGACGGTTGGATTAATCTCCAGCCGCTGCTGGGCCAGCCGCGCTACGGTGGAGACGGCTTGGCGGGCCTCGGCGCGGCTGACGACCATCCACGGATCGACGACTCGCCGCAACTCGTCCTGGAAGGCTTCAGCCGCCAGCCGGTCGCGTTGCGGGACGTTCCGGTCCAGAAAAGCCGGCTCGCTCAGCGCCACCCGCAGGTTGCCGGTCCCCCGGTCCAACAACTCCTTCCAGCGCGGCGCTTCGACGTAGTGGGACTCGATCTTCAACAGCACTTGGGCGTACAGATTCAATGCCCGTTCGGTCGATAGCCGCGCGACCGACTCGTGGAAACTCCGGTCGGCATAGCGGCGTTCGACGTCGTAGTGGAGCCGCGCGGCGTCGAACCGTCGTTGCAAATCGATCTCTTTCGGGTGCTGCCGGACGGCGTCCTCGTAGTGGGCCAGCGCCTCGCCCCAGCGGCGCTCGACTTCCAACTGATGTCCGCGTTGCAGCAGTTCGTCGATCTCGCCGCGTGGGTCCGAAATAGTGACCGTGGTGGGAAGCTGGGCGTATGCGGCAGCGGTCAATAGCAACGCCAACGCCGCCAAACACGCGCGAATACCGACTACACAGACCCGTCGTCGCATGATGTCGTCCGTTGTTGGTGGGTACGTCGCCGGTGGCCGGCAAGCGGCGTAAACGACGCGGCACAATAGGGGTTACGGCGAGCAGGCCGGGAAACGGGTCCGATTTCCCGGCCTACAGCAAGGGTACTTTACGTTTGGCCGCGCGTCAAAAAATCCGCCGAAGAAATCCTTGCGGCCAACCGCTACAACCAGCAGAACCAACCCCGCAAAGTCGCGTGGCAACGAATGTCTATTACCCTGCCGCGGAAACGATCCGTACCGATTATGCCGGGCAAGGTTGCACGCGCCGATCAATCCGCCCGGAATGGGATGGGATAAGCAGTTCTCGTTTAGCCGCCTGTTGAAAAAGTGTGCCACTGCTGGCTTGTCCAGCAGTGCAGGGGAAAACTCCCGTAAAAACACTGCTGGACAAGCCAGCAGTGGCACCCAAATTCCCGAATACCAACTTTTTCAACGGACTGTTAGCCGCCGCGTCCACGCGGCGTGGTGTGGTTCATTTCACGCCCTTCGCTGCGCTCCGGGCGTACCGCCACAAGCCACTCTGGGGCAGGGTGCCTCTCGCGTCTTTGGCGGGAAATTTTCCGGGCGGACAAGAAAATCGCCGCTGGAAAACACAGATTCTTCCGCGCCGCTGGGATTACTATAGAAGGAGAGGACTTATCGGAGTTTTTTCTCCTCTTCGATTCTGGGTAAGGGTCGCCAAACCCTCGCCGGAGGAAATACATGGATACGATGCCTCCCGAAAACGTTGATCGGTTCATGAAACTGCTGGTCGGCCACCAGGGCCGGCTCTACCAGTACGTGCGGATGTTGATGCCGCGCGGGCAAGACGTGGACGACGTCTTGCAGCAGACCTTTCTGGTGATGTGGAAGAAGTTCGACGAGAGCTACTCGGAAGCGAGTTTCTACGCCTGGGCAACGCGGATCGCTTATCTGGAAGTGCTCAAGATCCGCGACCGGAAGTCGCGCGACGTGCCGGTTCTCGACCGGGCGGTCTTGGAACAGATCGCCGACGACGAGGCCCGCGAGCCGGAATACCTGGCCAACCTGAAGACGTTTCTGGAGGCTTGCCTGGATAAACTCTCGCCCGGCGACCGCGAGTTGATCGAGCGCCGCTATCAGCCGGGCGTGCTGGTCGGCGCGTTGGCGGCCGAATTGGGCCGGCCGGTCAATTCCGTCTCGAAGTCGTTGGGGCGCATTCGCCGGACGCTGTGGAAGTGTATCAACGAGGCGGCCACTTTGGCGGAAAAGGGGACAGGTCCAATTTGTGCAACGACCAACGCTGCGCGTCGGTGCCCGCCTTCGGGCCGTTCCGGCAAATTGGACCTGTCCCCTTTTCCGCCCGCCGGCGAGGAAAGGGGGCGAGATGATCCCCAAACCTGATTGGACGGCCGAATTGGAAGCCCTGATCGAGCGCCTCATCGACGGCGAGTTCGACGCCGCCGACCGGACGCGGCTGAACGTCTTGCTCACCCAGGGCGAGGCCCCGCGCCGCTTCTATCGGGGTTACATGCGGCTCCACCACGGGCTGGAATGGCGGATCGGCGAGCCGACCTTGCGACAAGAACTTTGTCCACCGCAAGATCAATACATGGGTCAGCGGCAAGGGATGGCCGATTTTCCGGCCATTGACGCCTCTGTTGGCACGGCAGTTGAACTGCCGCACCAACTCGATCCCGAACCTCAAATCCCTGAACCCCCATTCCCCACTCTGTCCACTACCAACTATCCACTACCCACTAGCCACTTTTCCGTCGGCAGTTGGGCGTTCTCCTATACGGTCGCCACGGTAATCATGGGCGTGATGCTGCTGGGGTTTTGGGCGTACAAAATCACCCACCACCAACATATCGCCGAGGTGCCGTCGCAGTCGGCCCCGTCGGACGCCAGGCCGGAGATGGTGTTTGTCGGCCGGATCACCGGCATGGTCGATGTGAAATGGTCGGACGATCCCCGCTATCTGCCGCCGCCGGACTTCGCCCACGTCCCCTTAGACAGAAAATACATCCTCTCTTCCGGGCTGTTGGAAATCACCTACGACTCCGGCGCAAAGGTCATTCTCGAAGGCCCCTGCACGTATGAAGTTGAATCCACCGCCGGCGGCTA
>JAUWNG010000195.1 GCA_030612765.1 Planctomycetota bacterium | reverse complement strand
CGGTCAACTGCTTGCGATGCTGGTCGATTCCAAGGTATAACATCTCTCGGTCCTCCTGCTGTGGTTTTGATGGGTAAAATACTTGCCACATCGTTTATACCACCAGGAGGACCACTCTTTCATAGAATCAGGGTTGTCGCGCAGCGACTACCCTGGGATTAGTGGCAGACACCCACACATCAACCCTGAAAGGGTTGCGCCCAGCAGCGTCTCCATTCCGAAACCCCGTTGGGGTTTACTCGTTTTCCAGCCTTTTTCACCCAGGGTAGCCGCAAGCGGCAACCCTGGGCTGTCATATTACAAGCCCTTCGGGCTAAACGATCTGAACATCCAGGGCAAAATAGTTCTGATGGGTGGTTTTTTGAATCCGAGAATCCAAACTGGCCCACTACCAAATTTTCGGCAGTCCTTGACCAACCTCCGTCTGAATCGCAACAATGGAGCTTGCGAGGCTGGCCGTAGCGGTATGTCGGCGAGCTTGGCCCCCGCCGGTTCGAGTCCCACGCCCTTATGCGACAAAACGCCCCGCGAACAAAGCGTCGCATACCCACCGTACTTGCCGAGTGAAGTCAGAGCGGAAGGAGAACGTAATGAGGCTCGGGAAAACATCGTCGGTCGAAGATATCCAAACGCTTGGCCGCTTCGAGGATTATAAGAAGATTCTTCTCTCGCCACCGTTTGCCGGCCATCTCGACAAGCTGTTGGCCTATTGGGCGCTGCCGACGGACCGCCGTCCTCCGCTGGCATTCCTGGGGCGCACGTTGCGGGATTTGCTGAGTACGCCGTTGGCCGAGCTTGCAGCCACGCCGGGCATCGGACGCAATAAGATGGTCTCCTTTGTCGGGTTGTTGGCCCGCGCCGCCGAGACCGACTCCGCCGGGTTGCCCGCGAATATCCCCGCTCCGCCAAATCCCCGCGCCCCCTGCCCTGCCCCCGGCGGCGGTGGTGAATCGCCTCGATTCAACCCGGCCAACATCTCCGAAGCGACGTGGGCATGGTGGCGGGCAAGCGTCGTCCGCGGCGGATTGGCCGGCGAGACCTTGGGCCGGCTGGCCCCAAGCCTGCGGAACATGACCCGGGTAATCTGGAATACGCCGCTCGGCGCCTATACAAGTTCCACGCTGGCCGAGATCCGCGCCATGAAAACACACGGCGAGAAACGCTTGCGCGCGATTCTCGATGTGTTCCACGCCGCCGACGCGCTGGTGGCCGGCATGGGCGAGCAAGGGCATTTCGTCGTTCGGATCGTCCCGCGCCGGATAGATCGCGTGGAGCGCTGGACGAACCGGACCCTCCAACGGCCCGGCCTGCCCGACCCTCAAGACATTTTCGAGAACTTCATCGAGCCGCTCTTGGAGCAGGTCCGCACCGACGCCCCGCCGCAGGTCGCCACGCTGGCGGAATACCGGTTGGGAGTGGCCGAACCGATGACCAGCGTACGCCAGGCCGCGCGCACAATGCGTCTTACGCGGGCACGGGTCTATCAGTTGCTCAACGAGATCAACGACATTTTGATGGTCCGCTGGCCGATCGGGCGACACCAGACGCACGAGCTGCGCGAGAAGTTTCTGGCCGAGACGGACCGCTCGCCCGACGAGGCGGATTTGCGACAGTTCCACGCGGCCGTCGAGTTGTTCTATCCCGGCAGCCGTCGCGGCGCGGCCGGGCCGCTGGAAGAAGCCTTCGATCCGATCGAGCAACGGGAAGAACTGCTCGAAGTCTCGTAAAGCGTTGCTGTTGCGGAAAAGCCAGTGTAGGGTGGGTCAAGCGAAGCGCGGCCCCACCACGGTTTTCTCGTTGTTGGTGGGGCTGAACTTCTCTTGCCCCACCCTACTTTCCTTTGTTGTCTTTATCGTTCTGGAAAAACTCGGGACGCCAAGCCTTTTCCATCAGGCTTTTTCGCAACTTCTCTTGCTCGTCCTTTGATGGTTTTTCTTTTCGATACATGGTGCAAATATAGAACATGCTGTCCGCATATTTGCCCGCGTGGTCCAGAAAGTATGAGAAGTACCAACGGCTCCCCATCAAGAACACGTCGCTTCCGTCCCCCGGCCTCCAAGGAACGTCCTCCAAGTCCTTCATCAGCAAAGGTGCATAGTGGTCTTCTCGTGCATGAGGACCTCCTGGAACGGCCCCGTCCGATTTCAACGCGATGAAACCATCCTTTACGCTCCAGGTTCCTTTTTCGTAGATCGTCTCCGGGAGGATGTCCGCCCATTCGGTGTAGATGTAGGTGGAGTCGGAGAACAAATACAATTCATTGCCGGAAAGCCCCGGGCCTGTGCTGTAATGTCCGGCCAGGGCCTTCGCGGTGCGGTCTTTTTCCGGCACTTGCCGTGCCTTCAAACCGTGTTCTTTCAGCTTCGCAACGACTTCCTCGACCGACTTCGCCTCTTTGGTCGGTTCCCAGGCTTTAGAAGGTGAGGACAAAACAACCAATACGGCGACACCGGCAAAAAAGACGGAAAGTTTCATGGTTTGTTTCTCCGGTCCGTTTACTCATCCAACCGCAACGATAGAACCTTTTCAATTCACGACACGATTTTCCTGACTTGGACCAATCCCCCGTATATTTGTCGATTTCCAGCAACAACATACCATAATATGTCGAAAAGCGGCATATTCCGTCGCCCGTCCTTTTCCGTGGCCGGGGGAAACCGATTCCCGCGATCTGTAACAAGTTTTTTCGGTCACGGAATCAAAACGGCGAGGATTGCGTCTATAATGTAAGAAGAGAAGGAACATTCCCCCGGAGACCCCCATGTCGAGTGGAACAGTCGCCCCCCCTCCGCTGCCGCCCGATGTACCCTTGGTCGCGCCGCCGACCGAGTACGAGGGCTATATCGACCAACGGCTGCGCCAGACGCGCCGGCAGGTGAAAAGCGTGGACATCGCCGTCGGTTTGGCAACGCTTGCCGTCGGCGCGCTTCTGTACTTGTTCGCGGCGGCGCTGGCCGACCATTGGCTGATTGTCGGAGGATTGGGATTTTGGGGACGGTGGCTGCTGTGGCTGGTACTCGTCGGCGCGGCGGGCACTTTTTTCGCCTTCCGAGTGCTCCCGCCATTGATGCATCGGGTCAACCCGGTCTTCGCGGCCTCGACGATCGAAAAGAGCCGGCCGTCGCTTAGGAACAGCCTGATCAACTTTCTGCTGCTCCGCGGTCGGCGGCGAGAGATGGCCGCGCCCGTCTACGACGCGCTCGAGCAACGCGCCGCGACCGACCTGTCGCAGGTCCGCATCGAGACGGCGGTCGATCGGACGCATCTGGTCCGCCTCTGCTGTGCGTTGGCCGTTGTGTTGGCGCTGTTCAGTCTCTATCTGGTCGTCTCGCCGAAGAACCCGCTCCGCTCGGCCGCGCGGATCCTTTTTCCGTGGTCGAACGTCGCTGCCCCAACACGGGTAACGATCGACGACGTCCGTCCCGGCGACACGGCCGCCTTTCACGGCGAGTTCATCACTGTCTCGGCGGAGTTGGCCGGCCTGCGCGATGGCGAGAAGCCCCTGCTGATTTACTCCACGGCCGACGGCCAGAGCGTCGATCAGGCGGTCCCGATGGAGACTCCCGAGGGAGAATACCGATACCAGTGCCGTCTTCCGCCGGGCAAACTCGGCTTGCGGCAGGACTACAAATATCACCTCTCGGCCGGCGACTGCCGCACGCGCGGCTATCTGATCACAGTTCAAAACGCCCCGGCCATAGTGGTCGATAAGGTCGTCTACCGTTACCCCGGCTACACTGGCCTGGCCGATCAAACACTCGATAACCAGGGCGATTTGCGGGCCATCGAGGGGACCGAAGCGACGGTCCACGCCACGGCAAACGCCGAAATCAAGCCGGGTACGGCCGAAATCGACCTCGGCTGCACCGGCCGTCGCGGCGTGCGGATGACCGCCGACGGCTACAAGGCCACCGGCAGCTTCAGACTCCGGCTCAGCGCGGACGACAACACCCCCGAGTACGATTGCTACCAACTCCGTTTCTACGACCTACAGGGACACGAAAACACCCGGCCGGTCCGGCATCGCATCGAGGTCGTCCGCGACCTCCCGCCGGATATTCAACTGATCGAGCCGCGGGAGCGAGAGGTCCAAGTGGCCGAAAACGGCAGGCTGACGATCCGCGTCCGTGCCGAAGACCCCGATTTCGCTCTGCGGCGGGTCACACTAAGAGCAGTCCACGACGACAACCGAAGCCTATCGATCGCTCCCTTGCTGGAAAAGCGGAGGCCGGAAAAGGCGGTCCAGGGCGAGTTCCAAACCGAATACGCTTTCGAGCCTGCCCGGCTGGGGCTAAAGGCCGGCGACCGGGTCCAATACTGGGCCGAGGCCGAGGACAACAAAGAGCCGGCCGCCAATCGCTCCGAAACCGAGAAACGATGGATCGTCGTGGCAAGCCCGGAGGCCCAAGACGAACGGCAACAGCAAGAGGGAGCGAAGGGAGACCGCTCCTCCGATCAATCCAAGGAACAGGAGCCGTCCAACGATCGGTCGGATCGGCGGGATGACGCCGACCGGCAACCGCAAGATCAGCCGCCGGAAGACCCCGCGGAAAAACAACCCTCGCGGGATGAGTCGCAATCGCCCGACGCGGACCGGAACGAGCGGCGGCAAGAGGAATCGTCCGGCGACAAGCAAGACGGCGAACAAGGCGAACAATCCGACGGCAAGCAACAAGGCGACAAGCAATCCGATTCCGGCAATCAGGGCGAAAATCAGCAAGGCGAAGGGGAGCAAGACGGCCGGTCCGGCCAGCGGATCGATCCCGAGGCCGAGCCGGGCGACGCCATGCAGGAGATTCTTAAAGACCGCCAACGCCAACGGAAGGACCAGCCGCCGCAAGACAAGCAGCAACCGGAAGACCGGCAGCCCGACAAGCCGCAAGGCGATAAGCAACCGCAACCCGAGGAAAAGCAGCAAGCGGACAGTCAGCAAAAAAGCGGCGATCAAAGCCAACCGGACGAACGCCAATCAGGCGATGATCGGCAACCGGCCGGCAATCAAGAGGCCGGAACCGAACAGCCTTCGGGCGACAAGCAGGAAGAAGGACAATCGGGCGGAGAACAAGCCGGCGGCGAGGAATCGGCCGCGGGCAAAGACGCCACGGGACAATCGGAAACCGAAAGCCGGAAATCCGACGCCGATAAGGCCGACGGCGAAAAAGGCGCCGGGGAACCATCCGAAAGCCGGCGGAAGGATCAAGAAACAGGGGAGCAAGATCAATCCGGCAGCGAAACCGGCGAATCGCAACAGCAGCCTACCGCCGATCAAAAGCCGGGCGAGCAGAAACCGGGACGCCAAGACACGCCCGGCGCCGGCGAAAAATCCGACAGTGAAACCGGCAGCCCCTTGCCGCAAGAAGAGGCCCAACCAAGCAATAAACAACGGCCCGACAAGGCCGGCGAAGCGCCGGGTGAGCGGAAAGAAGACGATGCCCAATCGCCCGGCATGGGCAAAAAAGAATCCGACGCGCAAAGCGACACTGCCGGAGATCGAAAGGGTGGCGGCGAAAAAGGGGGCGGTCAACAGTCCAACCAACCGGGCGTCGGCGGTCCCGGCTCGAACACGCCCGCCGACGAAGGCGCGTCGCAGGCCGACGAGCCAGGCGAGGGAGAGACCGGCCATCGCCCCGGCGACGGACAGGCGTCGAAAGCCCCCACCGGCTCCGCACATAAAGCCGCGACCGATGGCCGCGCCCCCCCCGGCTC
>JAUWNG010000076.1 GCA_030612765.1 Planctomycetota bacterium | reverse complement strand
AAGCCTGCTGTGGCACCCTTTTTCAACGGACTGCTAAGGCTCTGGAAAAGAATAATCCACCGAATCGCAATGTAGCTGGCACACTCCGTGTGCCGACTACGATTTCGGCAATTTATTGTTTTACAAACCCTAACGCTCAATGGCGTCTTGCGGTCCCGATTATTTCACGACCATGTCCTTGAGGCCGCGCAGTGCCCGGATCTTGACCTTACTGAAGGCCGGTTTCGCGGGACGGTCCTGCAATTCACCGGTGAAGGGATTGCGGACGTTCTTCTGTGCCGCACGAGCAGGCACCTTCTTCTTCTCGATCTTCAGCAGACCGGGCAGGGCGAAAACGCCCACGCCGCGGGGACCAAGGTTCTTGCGAATCTCCCCGGTCAACGCTTCAAACACGGCGGCCACTTGCTTCTTGCTCAGATCGGTGGCGCTGGCGATGTTCTGTAAAATCTCAGTCTTGGTCGGTGCTTTCTTGGCTACTTTGGCCATGATCGAATACCCTCCATGCGAGGTCTTGGTTGTGGAAAGTCAGTCCGCCCTAATACGCTGGACCAGATGATTAAAGTCTAAAGGCGAAAAAATGCAACCCGAAAAGGCCCCAAACTCGCGGAATTTGGCGTTTTTTTCCTCAGGAGGCATTTTATCGGGGCTTTTGGGGCGATTTTGGCCCCCCCATACCCTGAAACTCTTGCCATTAAGGCCCTAAGCATATACCATAAATTTCGGGGCAAGAATTCATTTGGTGCGGCAACTACCAACAATAATGAAGGTGTGCCAACGGGAGCTTCCGGCCAGTGTCGGTACATCGATAGTCGTGGCAGCGGCTATCACTGGGAGCCAGAGGAGGGCCTGATGACGAGGAGCCGACAAAGAGTATACGCCTTCGGGGGGGGGCTCTGCCTGGCCTTCGCAATGGCGATGCTGCTCGTCGCCGGCAATGTGCGCCTGGCCGCCGCCCAAGTCGCTGGGCCGGAAGGCGCCGAGGATTACTCTCGGAACGTGTTCTTGCCTCCCGACCGGCCCACGTTGAGGAAGCTGTCTCAATCCCGCTTGCTGATCGAGGAAGGCCGGTACGGCGAGGCGGTCCGATTTCTAGACGATATTTTGGGAGAGCCGGAGGACTACTTCTTTAACCCCAAGGGAAGCTCTCCGGTCTTTCGTAGTCTGAAGTCGGAAGCGGAGCGGCTGATCGGCCGGCTGCCGCGCAGGGGACGCGATCTGTACGAATTGCAGTACGGCGCGCAGGCCCAAAGGATGTTGACCGATGCCTTGACGTCGGGCGACGTGGCGCGTTTGGCGAAAGTGTCTCGACGGTTCTTTCACACCCGCGGCGGATATCAGGCGACGTTCCTGTTGGGACTGCACCATTTCGACCACGGTCGCCCGCTTGCCGGCGCTATGGTGTTGCAGCGTCTGCACGAAGTGGATTCACCCGTCGAGGAGTTGGAACCGGGCTTGTCGTTGTCGCTTGCCTCGTGCTGGCTCCAGGCGGGTATGCCGGAAAAGGCACGGGAGTCGCTGGTGGCGCTGCGTCAGCGCGATCCGATGCTCCGCGTAATGGTCGCCGGCAGGGAAGTCCCACTGTTCGCCGACGACTCGGAAGCGGTCGATTGGCTCACCGGGCTGATCGGAGCATGGTCCGCGTCCGAGAGGGAAATTCCCGACGACTGGTTGATGTTTCGCGGAAATTCCTCTCGAAACGCGTCTACCGACGGCGGCTCGCCGCTACTGAACATGCGCTGGCGAGTACTCGCCACCGATGATCCGCTGACGGAAAGTGTACTGACGCAGTACCGGAACATATTTTC
Source organism: Planctomycetota bacterium (assembly GCA_030612765.1). GTDB lineage: Bacteria > Planctomycetota > Planctomycetia > Pirellulales > Thermoguttaceae > JAHIKV01. Next base: position 16,963 of record JAUWNG010000076.1, on the reverse strand, counting down.
CGAGCGGGGTTTGCCGGCCATCCCCATACTTCACCCCCTGGCCGTCGGCGACGTGGTGCTGATGCGGACGCTGCGGAACTTGTTGGCGGTGGATTTCGCTACCGGAAAACGATTGTGGGAAGTGCCGTTTGAGGAGCCGGCCGAATTGGCGTCCGCCGGAAACGTCCAACAACTGCAATCGGCATTGGTCCTCGGCGCCGAGCGACGAATGTGGAGCGATCTGACGTACGGTACGCTCAGCAGCGACGGCCGATACGTGTTCTCGGTCGAAGATTTAGGGATGGAATCCGGCAACGGCGCCCAGGCCATTCGGCGAATCGTCATCTTCGGCGGAATAGGCGGGCGCAACTTGCGGACAAACGTCGATTCGCTCTGTAATCGTCTGGCGGCGCACGACATCCGCACCGGGAAGCTCGTCTGGGAACTTGGCGGCCCGGACGGCTTGCACGCCTTGCGCCAGGCGGAAACCTTTTTCCTCGGTCCGCCGTTGCCTCTAATGGGGCGGCTCTACGTCTTGGCCGAGACCAAGGAAAGCGAGGTCCGGCTGCTGGCGTTGAATCCCGTCACCGGCGACCTCTTCTGGACGCAACAATTGAGTCTGGTCGAACGGAAGGCTCTCGATGCCAGGAGGCGGCGCTGGATGGGGATTTCCCCCTCTTACGCCGATGGGGTTTTGGTTTGTCCCACCTCCACCGGCGCCGTGGTGGGAGTCGAATTGGCCACCGGATCGCTATTGTGGGGCTTCTGCTACGAGCGAGACAACAACGGCGGCCGCAATGTCCGCGCAAGGTCCTATTTGTCCGGACCGGCCGCCGACAATTGGATCGACGGCGGCGTCTCGATCCGCGACGGCCACGTGCTGATCACTCCGCAGGATTCCAACAGGCTCTATTGCCTGAACCTGATCGACGGCGAGTTGCAGTGGAAAAGTCAGCGAAAAAACGATCTGTACGTGGCCTGCGTGGACAGGGAGAAAGTGGTGTTGGTCGGCCGCAATGCGGTCCGCGCCCTGCGGCTTGAGAATGGGGAGCCGGCCTGGGGAGGACGCACCGTAAGTCTCCCCGAGGGAAGCACGCCCAGCGGCCGCGGTTTCCTTAGCGGCGACCGGTATTTTCTCCCTCTCAGCAGTGCCGAGGTGGCCGCCATCGACCTTGTGGCGGGGCGGATCGACAACATCTCGAAGTCCCGCAACGGAATCGTTCCCGGCAACCTCATCTGCCACAAGGGAATAATTGTCTCCCAGGGGGTGCAAGGCGTCGACACTTATTTTCAGTTGGATCTTGCGTCGGCCGAGGTCGGCCGGCGGTTGAAGGTCAATCCCAACGACGCCTGGGCACTATCGCTTCGGGGTGAAATCCTGCTGAATGCCGACCGGCGTTCGGAGGCCATCGCCTCGTTCCGCCACGCGTACGACTTGGCCCTGGACCCGCGCACCCGCGAGTTGCTCCGCGACTCGCTTTTGGAAGGTTTGCGGAGCGAGTTTGCCGCCTATCGCGGCCGCAGCGCGGAGATTGAACCGTTGCTGGACAGTCCGCCGCAACAAGCGATGTACCTTCGTCTGATGGCCTCCGGATTGCGCGGCGAGGGCCAATGGGCCGATGCTTTCGAGAACTACCTGAAACTGGTCAACCTCGAACCGAACCGGCAACCTTTGGACCAGGTGGACGACGGGCTCGTCGTACGGCGAGACCGTTGGATCCAGGGGCAACTTGCCGAACTGCGCAAGGAAGCGAAAGACGAGACGGCGGAGAAGATCGACCAAATCGTTTCCGCGCGTCTGGAAACCGCTTTGGCGACCGATTCGACCGATTCCTTGCGGCGGTTCCTCGATTATTTCGGCCGTCTGCCCGTCGCCGACGCCGCACACGATGAACTGATCCGGCGGCTGAAAAGCGAGGGACAACGGTTGGAGGTGGAACTGGCGTCGCCGCCGGCGGAGAAACCCGCCGACCGCAACGCGGCTAAGTCCCACGCCGACTGGCCGACGGGAAACGTCGAGGTCGCCACCGCGCCGACGAAAAATCTGGCCGGTTTCAGCAATCGCTATTATCCCGTCAAATTGCGAGGGAGTCCGGGACCGTTCTTCCGCGATCTGTCGATCAAATTCCACAACAACCGCCACGAGATTGTCGCTTTCGACGACTTGGGGCGGGAAAAGTGGAAAGTCTCTTTGGTGAAAGAAGGGGGGCGGAAAAACATTCATCGTAATTACTCCATGATGCACGCCCGCGCCGTCGGCCACCTCTTGCTGGTAGCGCTGGGATGGAACGTCTATGCGATCGACACCTTAGGTTTAGAACCAGACGGCGAGCCGCGTCTGTTGTGGGTCCAAGACCTGTCTAATCCGAGCCTTGTCTCGGCCGATCTTCCGGGGCTTCGCCAACTTCCCGTACCGCTGGCCGCATTGCCCCCGCAGATTCAGCGGCAGTTTTTCCGCGCCCAAGACCAATCGAACCTTCTGGGAGCGGCCAACCGCCGCTACATTTGCTTGCGGCGGTTCCACGACGTTGTGGCGGTGGACCCGCGCAACGGAGAGACGCTTTGGGTCCGCCGTGATCTGCCGGCCGTCTGCGACGTTTTCGGAGACGACCAGCACCTGTTCGTGCTTTCCACCGACCGGGAAGAGGCCACGTTGTTGCGGGCCGGCGACGGTGCGTCTCTAGGCGCCCGCAGAGTGCCGCGGCAAGCCAGAACACGCAAGCTCCCCAACGGTGAAATTCAGACAATGTATTCCAACCTTCAAAGCACGTGCCTTGCCGCGCTCGGCCGGAAACTCCTCCTCTGGTGGCCGGAAGGAACCTATCGCGAGTTGACTTTGATCGATCCGTTGGAGGGCCGCGACGAATGGCCGAGGCGGAAGTTTCACAGCAATGCCTGCACCTCCGTCGTGGACGACGAGGCGGTTGGAGTGTTGGAACCAGACGGACGGTTCGTGTTGATTTCGCTACCCGACGGCCGGACTTTGGCGGACGTGAAACTCGATTCGGAGCCGAACTTGCTCAACATCACATTGTTCAAGTCGGGCGAGCAGTTCTTCCTCTTGACGAACTACCGTCTGAAGTCGGGTAAGATGCCGCCGATCCAACCCATGCCCAACCAGCAGCGCCGATCGATCAATCCGATCAACCAGGGGCGTTTGTACGCCTTCGATTCACAAGGCAAGCTCCTTTGGCCCGATCCGGTGAAGATCGAGAAACAACTCTTGCTCTCCGACCAGCCCGCCGCTCTGCCGATAGTGATTTTCGGCTGCCAACATTACGAGCGAAAGCCCAACGGACGGGGACAATGGAAGCCGCGGGTATTGTGCTTTGACAAGCGCAGCGGCCGAAGGGTGTACAAAGGCGAGTTCGACAACCACATGGGTATATTCAACGTCGCCTGCGACATCGAAAAAAAGACCGTTGCCTTGACAATGCAGAAGAAAACAGTTATCTTAACCTACACTGATAATCCCATACCGCCCCCTTCGGCAGCCGACGCCGATCCCACCGAATCGCCGCCGGGGAGCAAAATAACTCACGCCCTGTGGAACTCAATCCGGAAGGCCATCGTCCCGATCAACCCGTTTGGCGACGAGAACTAGCGCTCCGGTTGAGCAATGTTTGGTTGCAGGTTTATTATCCCGAGAACGGCGCCATGATTACATCCACTGTGCTGCGATCCCTGGTTGTCGCGGTTGTCGCGGCAGTCGTTTGGCCGAACGTCGCGTCGGCCGCGGTGCGGGACGCCGACGTGGACCGCGCGATTGCCCGAGGACTCGAGTGGCTCGCCAACCACCAGTCGCGGCTCGGCCACTGGACGGCCAACAACAATCAATATCCGACGGCCATGACGGCGTTGGCGGGAATCGCCATGCTGTCCGAAGGCTCGACCACCGTGCAGGGAAAGTACGCTCCCAACATCCGCAGGGCCGTGACTTATCTCGTCGGCCGCAGCCGAACCAACGGCTTGATCGGCGCCTCCGACGACAACCGCTACACTTACGGGCACGGTTTCTCCATGCTGTTCCTTTCCCAAGTGTTGGGCGAGGAAGAAGACATGGAGCGGCGAGAAGAGTTGGTCGACGTGCTCAGCCGGGCGGTCGTCTTCACCGGCCGTGCCCAGACCAAAGGCGGCGGTTGGGGATACGTCAGCGCCAAGGACGGCAGCGGTTTCGACGAAGGATCGACCACGATCACCCAAGTGCAGGGACTTCGCGGCTGCCGGAACGCCGGCATTCCAGTACCCAAGGAAATCGTCGACAAGGCTATCGACTACATCAAAAAATGCACCGGCAAGGACGGCGGCGTACGCTACAATCTGGCGGGCGCCGGCGGCGGCGGCCGGCCTCCGATCACTGCGGCCGCCATCGCCTGTCTGTTCAACGCCGGCGACTACGACGACGAATACGTCCCCAAAATCCTGAAGTATTGCCATAGGAATCTCGACAACATCTCGAAACGAAGCTTCGGCCACTGGCACTACGCTTATTACTACTATTCCCAAGTCTTGTACCGCGAAGGGGGAAAGCAGTGGGAAACGTATCGCGGCAAAATTTTCCCGCGGATCGTTTCCGAGGCCGGCGCCGATGGAGGGTGGCACCAAGGTCACATCGGCACGGTCTACACCACGGCCATAAACTTAACCATCCTGCAACTCCCCAAGGGAGTGTTGCCCATTTACCAACGCTGAACACCCGGAGCGCGACGCGGCATTAACGCCGTTTTAGTGAGAATCGGAACAACAATGTTGTCAAAACGCCCCGCGCCCCCCCGGGCGGGGGGGGGGGGGGGACCAAAAAACAAACAAAAAACCCCCCCCCCACGCCGGCCGCGGGGCGTTTTGTCGCGCGTTGCATTGGATTTCCTTCACTCAACAAACCAGAACGAGAAGGTGGAACGCAAACCCCAATCCGCGAGGAAAATCATAATGAGCGACCAAGATTTCGACCGGCAGCAGAACGCCGCCATCGAGAAGCTCGGCGACGCCCGACGCAAGATCGTGGACCAACTGGGCCAGGTGATCGTCGGACAGGACCAGGTGATCGAGGAGTTGCTGATTTCACTGTTCAGCCGGGGCCATTGCCTGCTGGAGGGCGTGCCGGGGCTGGCCAAGACCCTGATGATCAGCACGCTCAGCCGGGCGCTGAACCTCAGCTTCAGCCGCATCCAGTTCACCCCGGACCTGATGCCGGCCGACATCACCGGCACGGAGGTGATCGAGGAGAACCGCAGCACCGGGACGCGCGATTTCCGCTTCCTTGAAGGGCCGCTGTTCAGCAACGTGATCTTGGCCGACGAGATCAACCGCACCCCGCCCAAGACCCAGGCGGCGCTGTTGGAGGCCATGCAGGAGCGTCAGGTGACCGTCGGCCGGGTCCGCCACGCCCTTTCCGATCCGTTCTTCGTGCTGGCCACCCAGAACCCGATCGAGCAGGAAGGGACTTACCCGCTCCCCGAGGCCCAACAAGATCGGTTCATGTTCAAGGTATTCGTCGACTACCCGAACTTCAACGAGGAATTCGAGGTGGTCCGGCGCACGACCACGACCATGACCGATTCGATTACCCCGGTGCTGACGGCCGAGGAAATCCTCGAATTGCAGGCGATCGTCCGCCAGGTGCCGGTGGCCGACCACGTTATCCGCTACGCGCTGGCGCTGGTGCGTCAAACCCGGGTCCGCGAGGCCGGAGTTCCCGACTTCGTCCGGGACCAACTCAGTTGGGGCGCCGGTCCGCGTGCGGTCCAGTTTCTGATTCTCGGGGGCAAGGCTCGGGCACTGTTGGAGGGCCGCTCCCACGTCGCCTGCGAGGACGTGCAAACGTTGGCCAAGCCCGTGTTGCGGCACCGCCTGGTGTTGAACTTCACGGCCGAGAGCGAGGGCGTTACACCCGACGACTTGATCGAGCGTATCGTGGACATTACCCCCACCCGCGAAGACGAGTTGACCCGCGATGCACGATTCCAGGAAATTTTTGCGTCCTGAGGCGATCAAGCGGATCAGCCGCCTCGGCCTGCGCGCACGCCACATTGTCGAGGGATTTCTCTCCGGCTTGCATCGCAGTCCGTACTTCGGTCAGTCGATCGAGTTCCGGCAGCACCGCGAATATACCCGCGGCGACGACCTGCGCTACGTGGACTGGAAGGTCTGGGCCAAACAGGACCGCTACTACGTCAAACAATTCGAGGAGGACACAAACCTTCGCTGCACGCTGCTGTGCGACGTCTCGGCCAGCATGCGCTACGGCCGCGGGGACTTCAACAAGTACGAATACGCATGCACCATCGCGGCCTCTCTGGCCTACTTGCTGTTGCGCCAGCAGGACGCCGTCGGCTGCGTGGCCTTCGACGAATCCGCCCGGATGATCGTTCCCCAGCGGACCAAACGGAACCACCTGAATTCGATCACCAAGGCGCTGGAGCTTAGCGACCCTAGAGAGAAAACCGACCTTTACCAAATACTTCGCAACGCGACCGAGAGCTATCCGCGGCGGGGGATGATGATCTTGGTCTCCGACCTGTTCGTCGAGCGCGAAGGGCTTTTTCGCGGACTGCGGCTGCTGCGGAGCCGAGGGCACGACGTGATGGTCTTCCACGTGCTGGACGACGATGAGTTGGATTTCCCCTTCAGCGGGCCTACCCGCTTCGAGGGCCTGGAACTGGCCGAGCAACTCCGCTGCAATCCCCGCGCGTTGAGAGAAGGATACCTGAACTCGCTGGGCGAGTACCTGGAGGAAGTCCGCCGCGGCTGCTCCCGGCACGACGTGGACTACGTCTTGCTCCGCACCAGCCAGCCGTTGGACGCCGCCTTGGCCGCGTTCTTGAGCAACCGATTGGGAACACGACGGTAATAATGGAACGAGAGAACTTGCGAAACCGCAAGCGGTAATCCCCCCGCGATCGCAGTCGCGGGGCGTTTTTCACTACCCACTATCCACTATCCACTACCCACTACCCACTATCCACTAATTCATGCCCTCTTTCGTCAACCCAGCACTGTTTTGGACCTTGGGCCTGCCGACCCTCGGCGTGGTTGCGATACCGGTGTTGATCCACCTGATCAACATGATGCGCCACCGGCGGATCGAGTGGGCGGCGATGGAGTTCCTGCTGCTGAGCCAGAAGAAACACCGCACTTGGATCATCTTCAAGCAACTCCTGCTGCTGTTGCTGCGGATGCTCGCGGTGGCTGCCGTCGTCTTCCTGGTTGCCCAGCCGAGACTGCGAAGCCAGTGGGGGAATCTGCTCGGAGGCGTTCACACGCATCACATTGTGCTGTTGGACGACAGCTACTCGATGTCCGACCGTTGGGCCGACACCGCCGCCTTCACGGAAGCCCGAAAAGTCGTCGAGCAAATCGGCATAAACGCCTCCCGCGAGGACCACCCGCAGTCCTTCTCGCTGTTGCGTTTCTCGCGGGCGGCGTTGCCCAAGAGCGCCGGAAAACCGGACATGTTGAAGCAGCCGGTCGGCAAGGATTTTTCGGACGAACTGAAAACGCTGCTCGGCAAGCTCGATGTCTCGCAGACCGCCGCCGGCCCCATGCCCGCGCTGCAGGCGATCGGAGAACTGCTCGGCGACGGCGCCGAGGAGCAGCGCATCGTATATCTGATTTCCGACTTTCGCGCCCGGCAGTGGAACGAACCGGCTGAACTGCGCAAGGAGTTGCTGCGCTTGGGCGAGTTGGGGGTCGATATCCGCCTGATCAACTGCGTCGACCGCACGCGTCCCAATCTGGCGATCGTCTCGCTTTCGCCCGCCGAGGGGATCCGCGCGGCGGGCGTGCCCTGGTTCATGGACCTCTCCGTGCGGAACTACGGCCCCGTGCCGGTCCGCGAGGTAGCGGTCACTTTGGGCGAGGACGGTCACGGCCGGCCGTCGGTCGTATTGGCGGAAATCCCGCCCGGTAAAACGGCCACGGAGCGGTTCCTGGTCCATTTCCCCGACGCCGGCCCGCACGACGTCACCGCCCGGCTCCCCGGCGACGCCGTGGACGCCGACAACCACCGCTGCTTGACGGTCGATCTGCCGCCGGACGTTCCCGTGTTGCTGATCGACGGCGGTTTTCGGGCCCGCGACGCCCGATACTTGAGTTTTGCCCTGGCCCCCGGCGAGTCTGTCCGCACCGGGGTGCAGCCGCGGATCGAAACGCCGCGATTTTTGAGTCTCAAGCCGCTTGCCAATTTCCACGCCATCGACCTGACGAACGTCGGCCGGTTGGATTCGTCGGCCGTCGCCGCGTTGGAAAAGTACGTTTCCGCGGGCGGGGGCCTGGCGTTCTTTCTCGGCGACCGCACGGAACTGAAGTTTTACAACGACGTTCTCTATCGCGACGGGAAGGGACTTTTTCCGGTCCCCTTGGCCCGCGAAGAAGAGCTTCTGGTCGACCGGCTGGAGCCTGCCCCCGACGTGCAAGTGGAGCGGCACTTCATATTCCGCGTGTTCGCCACCGAGCAGAACCCGTATTTGCATACGGTAATCGTCCAGCGATATTTCGCGTTGCCGCCCGGCTGGCAGCCGCCGGCCGACTCGACCACTCGCGTCGTGGCCCGGTTGCGCAACGGCGCGCCGCTGGTGGTCGAGCGTGAGTTCGGCAAGGGTCGCGTGGTGGCGTTTCTCACCAGCGCGGCCCCCGTTTGGAACAACTGGGCGCGGAACCCCAGCTTTGTGGTGGCCATGCAAGACCTGCAAGCGTATCTGGCTCGGCGGCCCGCCGAAACCCAATCGCGGACGGTCGGCTCGCCTTTGGAGTTGAATCTGAATCCGGCCCTCTATCAGTCCAACCCGGAAGTGCGTTTCGATTATCCCGAACAGTCGGGCAAGCCGTCCGTGACGGTCAACGCGACGAAGTCGGCCGATGGGAACGGGATGTATACCGCGTCGCTGCTCGATACCGACGTTAGCGGTTTCTACGAGGCGCGGCTGACCCGCGCCGACGGCACGGCCGAGACGCGCCGATACGCGGTGAACGTCGATCCGGCCGAGGGCGACCTGACGGCGCTCGACGGCGAGAAACTCGCCTCGCGCCTGGAAGGCGTAAAATATCGTTATCAACAGGCCGCGGACTTCCAATCCACGGCCATCGAGCTTGCCGGGTACGACCTCGGCGAGATACTGCTCTATGCGTTGATCCTGCTGTTGGTGGGCGAGCAAATCCTGGCCTGGTCGGCCAGCTACCATCCGGCGAAGCGACACCCGCTGGTCAAAGGAAGCGCCGCATGACATTCGTTCTCCCGCCGCTGTTGGCCGAAAACGTGACCCGGACCACGTTCGAGTGGGCACGAATCCAGTCGAACTCCGATTGGATCCGGCCGATCCTCGTCCTGATCGTCATCCTGCTGTTCGTCCGTTACATGTACCGCCGCGACGCCGAGGAACTCAGGCCGTGGTGGAAGTGGCTGCTGACCGCGCTGCGGACCGCGGTCTTTCTCGGACTGCTGATCCTCTACTTGCAGCCCTCTTGGCGGTCGGAACGCGAGGAGGTGCGGAATTCCCGCGCGCTGCTGCTGTTCGACACCAGCCTGAGCATGGGGCTGTCGGACGCCGAGAATCAAAATGTAGCACAGCCGCCCTCGGCTGCGCGGAATCCTCCAGGACAGCCGGGGACGGCTGTCCCACAACGGAACCGGTCGCGGAACGTCGCCGATGCGCTCGAAAAATCCGACTTCATCGAGCGGCTCCGCAAGACGCACGACGTGGCCGTGTTCCAGTTCGACGATGCCCTGAAACCAGACAGCGTGGCGAACCTGAAGAAAGTGTCGCCGGAGGAAGAGAAATCGGCGGAAACACCCCCCCCGTTGCACCGGGGGGGCGTTGACGACGGCGTTGACGACGGCGTTGACGACGGAAATGAACCGCCCGGCCGCGATGCCGGCCCCGGCACCGCCCCGGATTGGAAAAAACTGCTCGCGCCCAGCGGAACCGAAACCCGGCTCGGCCAGGCCCTGATGCAACTGATTCAACAGGAGCGGGGTACGCCGGTCTCGGGGATCATCGTCTTTAGCGACGGCGGGCAAAACGCCGGCATCTCGCCCGAGTCGGCCGTCGAGTTGGCCCGGGAAGCGAAAATACCCATCTTCACCGTCGGACTGGGTTCGGACAAACAGCCGACCAACGTCGCTGTTTCCGACCTGGTCGTGCCGGCCCGCGCCTATCCCGGCGATCGGTACACCGTGACCGGCTATCTGCAAGCCCAAGGGATGCCGGGCAAGACGGTAGTGGTGCGGGTTTTTTCGCGTCCGGCGGGCAATGGGGTCGACGCCGGCGAAGGCGAACTGCTCGAAAGCCGGGAAGTCACGCTCGGCGGCGACGGCGAGGTGCTCCCGGTCAAGTTCGAGTTGCTTCCCGATGCCGCCGGCCGCCGCACTTTGCGGCTACGGGTCCAGGCCCCCGAAGGCGACCGCAATCCGGCCGACAACGCCCGCGAGGCAGACATCGAAATCATCGACCGCAAGAGCCGCGTCCTGCTGTTCGCCGACGGACCGATGCGGGAATACCAGTTTCTCCGCAACCAACTCTACCGCGACCGCTACACCAGCGTCGACGTGTTGCTGCAAAGCGGCCGGGAGGGAATGTCGCAGGATGCCGATGCAATCCTCGACGATTTCCCCGTGACTCGCCGGGAAATGTACGAATATGACTGCGTCGTGGCCTTCGATCCCAATTGGAAAGCGCTTAGCATCCAGCAGATTGAACTGCTGGAAAAATGGGTTGCCGACCAGGGGGGAGGCTTGATCGTCGTCGCCGGGCCGGTACACGTCGGCCAAAGCGTTCGCGGATGGGTCCAGGATTCCGCCATGTCCACCGTGCGCAACTTGTACCCCGTCGAGTTTTACGGCCATTTGGCGACCGTCGACGGCGGCGTTTTCGCCGGCAAGGAGGCCTGGCCCTTGGACTTCACCCGCGAAGGACAGGAGGCCGACTTCCTCTGGCTGGCCGACACGGCGACCGCCAACCGTATGGCTTGGGACGATTTCCCCGGCGTGTACAGTTGCTGTCTGGTGCGGGGTCCGAAGCCGGGCGCCACCGTCTATGCGTGGTTCTCCGATCCCCGCGCCGTCCAAGGGGGAGATCAACCGGTCTATTTCGCCGGACAGTTTTACGGCTCCGGCAGCGTATTTTACCTGGGCAGCGGCGAAATGTGGCGGCTCCGCGCCATCGACGATACGTACTTCGATAAGTTTTACACGAAACTGATCCGCCACGTCTCGCAAGGCCGGATGTTGCGCGGCTCCAGCCGAGGCGTGCTGCTGGTCGGACAGGACCGATACCTGCTGGGCAACACCGTCGAGGTCCGGGTGCAATTGACCGACCTCCGGTTGGAACCTCTCGAAGCGCCAAGCGTCAAATTAGAGGTGTTCGCGCCGAACGGCGCAACGCAGGCCATTACGTTGCGGCCCGACCCGACGCGGGTGGGCGCCTTCCTGGGGCAGTTCCCCGCACTGCTGGAAGGTACTTACCGCCTCGAACTGCCCGTGCCCGAAAGCGACAACGAGCGGCTAAGCCGCCGCATACAGGTGAAGGCCCCCGACCTGGAACGGGAGAACCCGCGACGAAACGATGTCCTATTGAGCGCCATCGCAAAAAACACGGGCGGCCGGTACTACATCGGCATGGAATCGGCCGTGGCGATGCACGAGGTTCCCCCCCTTACGATGCAATTAAAAGACCGCACAAGCACCGTCGTCCTCCAGATTACCCCAGACCACCGAGAGAAAGAGGCTTGGCTCCGGTGGATCATGATCGCTTTGTGCGGTTTTCTTTGTCTGGAGTGGTTGGTGCGACGGTTGCTCCGACTGGCGTAAATACAAATTGGTGTAGAATGAAAGGGGGTGAAATTCACTCCACATGTTGATCCGTTTAGCGGCCGCCGGCACGGCGGCCTGCGGCGGAACACGGGCCGCCGTACCGGCGGCCGCTAAACATGCAACGCAAACTTACCATGGCAACGCTAAACCACGACGACCGACCGACACTTGCCCCCCCGGCACGGACCTTGCTGGGCGCGCTGCGTCGCCGCATCCGCCAATACGTTTGGCTGGAAGGTTCCGCCGCCGCCGTGGCATGGTTGGGCGCGGCGTTTTGGGCAACCCTTGCGGCCGATTGGTTCTTCGAGCCGTCCCCGCCGGTCCGCGCGGTCATGCTCGCCGCGGTTGCCGCGGTGGTGGTGCTGATCCTCTTTCGCATGATCGGCCGCCGGGCGTTCGTCCCCATCACGGACAGCAACGCGGCCACCGTGCTCGAACGCCGCTTTCCACAACTTAACGACAGCCTGCTGACGGTCGTTGAACTCGGCAACCGGCCGGCGGACGACAATCTAAGCGAGGAGATGCTGGCGATAACTTGCCGCGAGGCATCGGCCCGCGTCGAAGAGGTCGAGCTCAGGAAGGTATTCAATCCGCGTCCGTTGTGGCTGCATTGCGGCGCCGCGACTCTGCTTACGATCAGCGTGGCGATGTTCGCCGTCCTGTTTTATGCGTCGTTCTGCATTTGGGCCAACCGCGTGTTGGCGCTGTCCGGCGATCTATGGCCCCGGTACACGGATATTGTGGTTGACGGTTTTACCGACGGCCTGCGCAAGGTCGCCCGCGGTTCGGACGTGGAGATAGTGGCGAAGGCCGACACCCGAATGCCGCGAGTGCCGGAAAAAGTCGAAATCCGCTATCGGACCGAAGGCGGCGGACGCGGCCGGGTGACGATGGACCGCCACGGCATCTCGCGCGGCGAGGAGGACTATTACCAGGAGTTCTCTCACACCTTCCGCGGCGTACTTTCAGACATCGACTTCGACGTGATCGGCGGCGACGATCGCGTAAGCAACTTGCGGATTCAGGCCGTCGATAGTCCCATGATCTCGCGGATGACGCTCGATTGCGAGTTGCCCGCCTACATCCGCCGCCGCCAGCCCCCGCTGCCGGTCACCGGAGTAATGCAAATCCCCCTGGGCAGCCGCGTGACCGTCCGCGCCGAAGAAGCCAACAAGGAACTCGTCCGCGTGCAGGTCGACAAAATCGTCGCCGAACAATCGGAGACGACCGAAGTGTTGGAGGCGGACGAGTTGGAGGCGGACCATCGGGGTTTCTCTTACACCGTGGAAAGGCTGGACGACAACACCACCCTGCTGTTCACGTTGACCGATACGGACGGCATCACGGGCCGCGAGCCGGTCCGGCTGGTGCTCGTCGCGGCGCCCGACCAGCCGCCGCAAATGGTCGTGCAACTGGACGGCATCGGCGCGGCGATCACCCCGCAAGCCCGCCTGCCGGTCGTCGGCCGGATCGCCGACGACTACGGCATCGGCCGAGTCTGGTTCGAGTACGCGATCGACGATCGCGATCCGGCCGGTCAGCCGATAGCCGAACTCCCGCGTGCCCCCGCCGCCTTCAACCTGGACGACGCGGCGTTGGAAGTCCGCCCCTTGGGAGTCAAACCAGGCCAAAAACTGCTGATGACCGTCCGCGCCGCCGATCTCTGCGACCTCGGCCAAGGCCCCAACCTGGCCGGCAGCGAGCGATGGCTGTTGGAGATCGTCACGCCGGACCAATTGCGGGCAATGCTCGAAGCGCGGGAGTTGGTCTTACGGCAGCGGTTCGAGCGGATGCTGCAAGAGGTGGCCGAGACGCGGGACCTGCTGGCCCGGCTCGAGTTCAAATCGGAGGAATCGGCCAATCCCGCCGCGGCGCCGGCCGGCAGCGAACCGGGCGATATGCCGGACAATCTCGATTCGGCCGATACGCCCGAGCGGCGGGCCGCACTGCGATTGCTCCGCGTGCAAAGCGCGCTGAGCAACTGCCGGAAGAACGCCCAGGAGGTGTTGGGCGTGGCCGAGGCGTTTGACGACATCCGCAAACAACTGGTCAACAACCGCATCGACACCGAGGAATTGAAAAAGCGGATCCAAGAAGGCATAGCGCGGCCGCTCCACGAGATTGCCGGCGAGATGTTTCCCGAATTGGAGCGGCGCATCGAGACCTTGCAGGCCGATCTGGAATCCCCAGGCCAAGGCCCCGCGCTCCGCAACCGCGCCCAAGCGCAGGCCGATGAAATACTCCTGGCCATGCAAAAAGTCCGCGACCGCATGCTCGAACTGGAAAGTTTCAACGAAGCGGTCGAATTGCTGCGGAAGATCGTCGAAATGCATAAAGAACTCAAAGAGGAAACCCAACGGCGGCACAAACAGAAAATCCGAGACTTACTTAAGGAGTAGACGATGAGCACCGGCAATCGACTCCCAGCGGCGTTCGGATTAGCCCTGGCTGCGGTCTTGTTCCTTCCCACCACGGTCCGCGCCCAGACCGGACAGGAGGACGCCGCGCGGGCGGCAGCGGAAAACGAGCTTGGCCCCGCCGAAAAACTCGCCCTCCAGGAACGGCGCATCGCCGAGCAATACAAACATCTCGAAGGCGTACTGCTGAGGATGGCCGAACTCAGCGCGGCCACCGATCCCCGCAGGGCCGCCTTGCTGAAAAAGGCGGTCGCCCAGAGCAAGGACCAATTGATCGCCGTACGCCTCGAACAACTCGTGGAGCTTTTAGGCAAGGACCAACTCTCCCGGGCCATAAAGGACCAGACCGAACTCGATCTGGATTTGCGCGCCCTGCTCGAACTTTTAATGAGCGAAAACCGCGCAAAAAGCCTCGAAAAGGAAAAAGAGCGCATCCGCCGATACTTGAAACAACTCAACAAGATCATCAAGCAGGAAAAGGACATTCAAGGCCGTACCACCGGCGGAGACAACACCAAACGCCTGGCCGATGAACAAGGAAAACTCGCCGAAAAAACCGGCAAACTGGCCAAGGACATACAACAGGGCGAAGGGCGGAAGGCGGAAGGCGGAAAAGAGAAGGGGAAAAACGGAAAGGGAAAAGGGAAGGACGGAAAGGAGGGTGCGGAGGACGGAAAGGAAAAATCTGAATCTGGAGACCAGAAGGGAGAATCCTCGGACCAGAAGGACCAGAAGGGTCAGAAGGGTCAGAAGGGTCAGAAGGGACAGCCAGGCCAGCCAGGACAGCCAGGCCAGCCAGGTCAGCCAGGTCAGCCAGGAGAGCAGAGCGACCAGCAGCAGCAACAGGAATCCGAGCAGAATCCCGCCGAGCAGCGCCTCAAGGCTGCTCGGCAACGGATGAAGGAGGCGGAGGAAAAGCTTAAGGAGGCGCAACGCGAGGGCGCCGCCGAAAAACAAGAGGAAGCCATCAGCGAACTGGAAAAAGCCAAGGCGGAACTGGAAGAAATCCTTCGCCAACTGCGCGAGGAGCAAATTGCCCGGCTGCTGGCGATGCTCGAGGCCCGATTCCGAAAAATGCTGCAAATGCAGCAGGAGGTCTATATCGGAACGCTACGGCTCGACGCGGTGCCCTCCACTCAGCGAACGCACAATCACGAAATCGAGGCCAGCCGGCTGAGCGGCAAGGAATCGCTGATCGTCGTCGAGGTCGACAAGGCGTTGCTCCTGCTCCGCGAGGACGGGACCGCCATCGCTTTTCCGGAAGCCATCGAACAGATGCGCGAAGACATGCAGCAGGTCGTCCAACGGTTGACGCGGACCAAGGTGGGCAAAATCACCCAAGGCATCGAAGAAGACATTCTTGAAGCCTTGAAAGAAATGGTCGAGGCCCTGAAAAAGGCCCAGCAGGATCTGGAGGACCAGAAGCCACAGAAAGGCAAGCCCGGTCAGTCGGGGGATCCGCCGTTGATCGATATGTTGGCCGAGGTAAAGATGATCCGTGCCCTGCAAATGCGGGTAAACAAACGCACCAAACGGTATTCAAAAATGATTGACGGCGAACAGGCCGACAGCGACGAGTTGTTCGAGGCCCTTCGGCGGCTCGCCGAGCGAGAGAAACGAATCCATCGCGTAACCCGCGACCTACAATTGGGGAGAAACAAATGAGAACGAGCCTCAAAAAAATCCTGGTTCCCACGTTCCACGTGGGAGCCGGAGCGGTCATCGCCCTGTTTGCGATTGCCGTCCTCCTGGCCGCGCCGGCCGCGGGCCAGACGACCGACCCACTCGCCAATACGGCCGCCGCCTGGAAACCGCTCGCGGCGGAACAGATCAAGGCCCAAGCGCTTGCCTGCCTGGAGGCGCCAAAGGCGGACGCCGCCATTCGGTCCCGCGCGGAGGCTATTTGGCGCGACTTGCCCGCCACGGCCACTGAGGACGACCTGCTGGTCCGTCTGGCGATGACGTACGCGCTGCTCGACCGGAACGCGGCGAAGCTGGTCGAGCTATGCTCCCAACCGCGGGGGCAACTTGTGCTCCCATCGCAGGACTGGCTCCGCGCCGCCGCCGCGCCGCCGCTGCTGGTCAACAACCTGCGGCTGCTCTACGCCCGGTGGCTGATCGACGAGACGTTGTACGACGAGGCGTTGGAGCAACTTTTGGGTCTTGAGCCAGAGGACGTGGCGGCCCCCGCCGCGCTGCTGTTCTACCAGAGCGTCGTATATCATTCCTTGCTGAACAAGGATTCCGGCTTGAAGTCGATCGGCGAGTTGTTGCAAGGCGAAGAGTCCAGCCCGCGACGCTACGTCGTGCTGGCCCGGCTCATGCAGGAAGACCTCAAGGGTCTGCAAGACGACACGCTCGACCACATCGCCCGACGGATGAACGACGTCCGCCGACGGCTCGACCTGGGCCGCGCCGGCAAGAAGGTCCGCAAGCGGCAGGACGGAATAATCGAGTCGCTCGACAAGCTCATTAAGAAGTTGGAAGAGCAACAGAAACAGTGCAGTTGCTCACAGCCCGGCGGCAACCCCATGCCCGACAGCAAGATCGCCGGCGGCAAGGGGCCGGGCAAAGTGGATAGGAAAAACATCGGCTCGGAGAGCGGATGGGGCAACCTGCCGCCGAAGAAACGCGAGGAAGCCATGCAACAGATCGGACGCGATTTCCCCTCCCACTACCGCGACGTTATCGAACAATACTTCCGCCGGCTCGCCGCCGAGGAAAGCGAATAGTATAGTGGATAGTGGATAGTGGATAGTGG
>JAUWNG010000228.1 GCA_030612765.1 Planctomycetota bacterium | reverse complement strand
CCCCGGCGCCCCCGGCGCCGGCGGGGCGGCCCCCGGCACCGGGCGGCAGCCCCGGCGCCGGGGGCGCCGGGTTAAACGACGGCATCGGCGACGGCGGGGGAACACCAGCGTAGGCCGGGTTGCAACCCGGCGGTCAATCGCAATCATTGCCAGAAAGTGCCGGGTCACGACCCGGCCTACAAAGCCCCGGCCATCGCCGCCTTTTTCCGCTCGGCGATCAGTTCTTCTTCCAGGCCGCGCGGCAGGCGTTTGTAGCGGGCGAACTCGAGCGTGAACGTGCCTTGGCCCTGGGTCATGCTCCGCAGGTCGGTCGAGTAGCCAAAGGTCTCGGCCAAGGGAACCTCGCCCTCGATCCGCACTTCCGGGCCGTTGACCTCCGCGCCGAGCACCATGCCGCGACGCGACGTGAGGTTGCCCACCACCGATCCCTGAAATTGACTGGGGCACTCGATCTCGATCTTCATCACCGGCTCGAGCAGCACGGGCTTGGTCCGCGGAAACGTCTCGCGCATCGCCGTCCGGGCGCATGTCTGGAAGGCCATGTCGGAACTGTCCACCTCGTGAAAGGAGCCGTCTTCGAGATAGACCGCCAGCCCGACCACCGGATATTTGGCGATCGGACCCTTCGAGAGCATCGAACGGAAGCCCTTTTCCACGGCGGGGATGTACTGTTTTGGAATCCGCCCGCCGCGAACATGTTCCTCGAAAAGGAAGTTTTCTTTTTCCAAAACGTCCTCGGGCAACACGTCGAGCCGGCCGATGATGTGGGCGTACTGGCCCGAGCCGCCGGTCTGCTTGCGGTGGCGGACGTTGAACTCGGCCGGCCGGGTAGGCGCCTCGCGGTAGTTCACCTTGGGCGGGCCGACCTCGACCGCCACCTTGTACTCGCGGCGTATCCGCTCGATGTAAACGTCCAGGTGCAGCTCGCCCATCCCGGCGATGAGCGTCTCGCCCGTCTCCTCGTCGGTGCTTATCCGCAAGGTCGGGTCTTCGCGACGGAAGCGGTGCAGGGCCTTGCTCAGCCGGTCGGCGCCGTCGCGGACGGCCGGAGCAATGGCCATGCAAATCACCGGCTCCGGCACGAACATGCTTTCCAGCACACAATACTTCGGCTCCGAAGCGTAAGTATCGCCGCTGGCGCAATCGACGCCGAGGACCGCCACGATGTCGCCGCATCTGGCCTCTTCGACCTCCTCGCGCTGGTCGGCGTGCATGCGCACGATCCGTCCGAAGCGTTCCTTGCGTCCGGTCCGCTGGTTGAAATACGATTCTCCCTTTACAAACCGGCCTTGATAGAGCCGCATGAAGGTCAACGTGCCGTACGTATCCTCGACGATCTTGAAGGCCATCGCCACGGCCGGCTTTTCCGGGTCGGGGACAAGTTGCATTTCTTTCCGACGGCCTTCTTCGCCAAAGGCCATCGCCTTCGGCTGCCGATCCAACGGCGAAGGCATCAGGCGGACCACCGCGTCCAGCAGCGGCTGCACGCCCTTGTTGCGGTATGCCGAGCCGAGAAACACCGGCGTGAACTCCAATTGCGCAACGGCCGAGCGGATCACGTCGAAAATCAACTCCCGCGGAACTTCCTGCTCCGCCAACAACAGTTCCATCAACTCGTCGCTGTACATCGAGAGGGCTTCGAGCAGCCGTTGCCGGCCGTCTCGGGATTGGTCGGCCAAGTCGGCGGGAATTGCCTCGACGCGGACCTCTTCACCGCCGGGGCCATCGAAATAGTACGCCCGTTCGGCCACCAGGTCGATCACGCCCCGGAAGTCGGCCTCGCTGCCGATGGGCAACTGCATCAGCACGGCGTCGCAGTTCAGCTTCGTCCGCAGTTGCTCGACCACCTTCTCCGGGTTGGCCCCGACGCGGTCCATTTTGTTGATAAACGCCAGCCGGGGTACATGGTAGCGGCGCATTTGGCGGTCGATCGTCAACGATTGGGCCTGCACGCCGCCGACGGCGCAGAGGACCAGAATCGCCCCGTCGAGCACTCGCAAACTCCGCTCGACCTCGACGGTGAAATCGACGTGGCCGGGCGTGTCGATCAGATTGATCGTGGCGTCGCGCCACTGGACCTGCGTGGCGGCACAGGTGATCGTGATGCCGCGTTCCTTTTCCAACTCCATATGGTCCATCGTGGCGCCGCCGCCGTCGTGGACCTCGCGGACGCGGTGGATGCGGCCGGCATAGTACAATATGCGCTCGCTCAGGGTAGTTTTACCCGAGTCGATGTGGGCGGAAACGCCGATATTGCGCAATTTTGACAGGTCCATGGCAGATGCAGCGGTACGATAGAAAGTCCCCTGAAAATATCGAGCCTTGTAATATACCTAATTTCACACGTTGCGGCAAGTGGGTACTGGTGCGGGAGGGGCGCGGGGGTGCAGGAACGGACTTCTTGTCGGTTTTGGACTGGCTGGGTTGGGATCGGAGATTTTGGGTTCGGGTGGTAGAATTTGTGACGATTTGGGCAATCTGGCATTTCAGGAAAGGAATCTACCAGGGGAATGGACTTCCAAAACGAGATGGAGAAATCAATGCTGTCGGCGGAAGCACGGCAGAAGTTTG
>JAUWNG010000204.1 GCA_030612765.1 Planctomycetota bacterium | reverse complement strand
GCCAGCCGCTGAAGGACAAGATACGCAAAGTCCCGCCCGACCTGGAAGGCGTCAAGTTCGGCGACCGCTGGGGTGTGGTCTTTTCTCCCTTCGATCTGAGCTGCGCGCTGGAGAAACACGCCACGCTCGATTGTCGCGGCTTTATATGAGTGGAAAAACACTTGCCACCCTTCTCTTGCTGACATTGCTGATCCGCGGCGGTGTGCTGCTGTGTACCCCGGACGCACTGACGGCCGATACGGATGATTATCGGCGGCTGGCGGAAAATCTCGTCGAGCACGGCACTTTTGGCCGCGGAGCAACGCCCACGGCCTTCCGGCCGCCGCTGTATCCAATACTGCTGACCGGTTGCGTGGCCGCGGGCGATTACTGCCGCTTGGCCATCGGATTGTTGCACGTGATTCTCGGCACGGCCGCCGTGGGATTGGTTTTCGTGTTGGGGAGCTGGTGGGGATTGGGCCGCCGCGGCGCGACGCTGGCCGCGCTGCTGGTCGCCTGCGATCCGATCCTGCTGTTCCAATCGACGCAAATCATGACCGAAACGGCGGCCGCGCTGCTGGCCGTCGTCGGATTGATCGCGCTGACTTGGGTAGGATTATTAACGCCCCGCGACTGCGGTCGCGAGGGGGGAAATGCCGCCATTCTCCCCCACGACCGCAGTCATGGGGCGTTTGACTTTTGTCGGATGGAATTTCTGACGGTCAATATTTGGTGCGCGTTTCTACCCGCGATGCTTGCCGGGGCCGCGCTGGCCCTCGGCGCGCTCTGCCGGCCGACGCTGCTGCTCTGGATAATAGCCGTAGGCGCCGTATTCTGGTTGTTGCAAACCAAGAATAGCCGGGGGCTAACAGCCCCCGGAGGAATCGCCGAAAAACTCCGCTTGCCGGCGGCCTTCGCGCTCGGCGCGGCGGTCGTGCTAAGCCCTTGGATTATCCGCAACCAATTGCAATTCGGCCGGCCGATCGCCACCACTACCCACGGCGGATACACGCTGCTGCTGGCCAACAACCCCGAGTTCTATCGGTGGCTCCGCGCGGGCCAATGGGGCGACGTGTGGCGGGCCGACGAGTTCAACGCCGAGTGGGAACGGCGCCGTCCAGGCAATGAAATCGCCGCCGATCGGCTGGCATACGACGAGGCTTGGCAGACCATCCGCCGCGAACCGGGCACGTTCGCCTACTCGTGTCTGGTCCGTTTAGGTCGATTCTGGTCGCCGCTGCCGCACGGGGTTGTCGCGGACGAATCGCTCGTCCGCCGGCTGGCGCGTTGGGCCGTGGCGGTTTGGTACGTGTTGGAGTTTCTTCTGGCGGTGGTTGGCGTCTGGCGCATCTTCGCCAACTGGCCGCTTAAGCGGCCAGCCCTTGGGATTTCGCCTTCCGCCGGCTGGCTCTGGGGGTTGCTGTTGATTCTCTGCCTGACGGCGGTTCACACGGTGTTCTGGACCGACATGCGGATGCGCGCCGTGGCGATGCCGGTGGTCGCGCTGGCCGCCGCTGCGGGTTTGCGAAGAAAGTAGGGTGGGACTGCGCTGCACTTGTCCCACCCTACGCGGACAGAAACGGATTTTACCAGTGCTATCTCAGCAACCGCTCCAGTCCGCTTAGTTCGCTTTCGCCGATGATAACGTACACCAGTTTAGCGAGAAACGGAACGACGATCATCAGCCAAACAATGCCCCACCGAACGAAGAACAGGTCAACGTGGGTTGGCTCTTTTGGCCGCCGGGCCGTTATGATAACGAGTCCGATCCAATATCCTAAAATTGCCACAACACATATTTGATTTAACACGTGGGCGGTCACTAGTGCAGTCAAGACGAAAAACACGACTTGCAGGAGTATGCCGTCCTTGAATGCGGAACGAAAGGTATCGCTCGGTTTTTGTGTTTTGGCACAATTGTTTTCACCCGCGGGCGGTAGTTCTTCTTCCCGCTCCGTCACGTCCATTTTCGACCAATCGATCGCGAGTTGGTAATCCTTATGTTCGGCCAGCGCCTGCCGCGCGCGGTCGAGGTCCGCTTGTTTGACGAGGATTTTCACATTGCCCGGCGCTTCGGCCTTGAAGCCCGAGGTGTAACCTCCGGCGGCGAAGGCCCGGATGCCGCATTGATCCAAGTAGCCCACGATGGTCGCCGCTTCGATCTCGTTGGCGACCGAGAGCAGCGTTTCGGGACGGTCGGGGTCGGGTGTCATGCCAAATACTCCCCCCATCATTTTTTCAAGAACTTCCGATACGCCGCCACGGCGAGTTTGTCGCAATGTTCGTTTTCGGGGTGTCCCGAATGACCGCGAATGTGGGTGAACCGGACGCGGTGTCGGCCGATCAGAGTGTCGAGCCGCCGCCAGAGGTCTTCGTTTTTCACCTCGGCCCAACGTCCCTTCTCGCGGCGCCGCCAGCCGTTGGCCTTCCATTTCGGCATCCATTCGGTCAGTCCTCTGCCGACGTAGGTGCTGTCGGTGACGAGTTCGACGGCGACGGGCCGCTTCAAGGTTTGCAGGCCGCGGATGACGCCCATCAGTTCCATGCGGTTGTTTGTCGTCTCACGTTCGGCGCCGGAGGCTTCTTTTTCCTCGCCGGAGGCCAGATGTCGGAGGATGAAGGCCCAGCCGCCCGGCCCGGGGTTGCCGCTGCACGCGCCGTCGGTGAAGAGTTGGACCTCGGGAACATCGGGTGCGGAAGAATTGCTCATGGAGTGCGTCAATGTAATCACCGAATTCTTGGCGGTTCGATCAAACATTCTATGCCGTGGGCTCGTGTTCCTGCGTTTGGTCGAGCCGCTGTTTGGCGAACTCTTCGTATCCGGCGACGATCGCCGCGTCCAGCCGGGGCTGTTCTTCGAGGGTCCAGGGCAGGCGGACGGTGAAGTCGCTCCCCTTACCCAACTCGCTCTGGACCGAGACCTCTCCGCCGAGCAGGCGGCACAACTCCTTGACGATCGACAGCCCCAGTCCGCTGCCGGAATGTTCGCGGGTCATGGTGTCTCCGCCGGGCACGGCGGTGCGTCCCTGACGAAATTTCTCGAAGATAGTTTGCTGGTCCTCGGGTACGATGCCCACGCCGGTGTCGCTGACCCTCAGCACCAGAAAGCCCTCCTCGTCGCGTCGGGCGGCGACCATGACGCGGCCCCCCTCGGGTGTGAACTTGATGGCGTTGGACAGCAGGTTGTTGAGTATTTGCTGCACCCGCGCCTGGTCCTGATGCAAGGGGGGCAATTCCGCATCGACGCGATATTCCAGGTCGATGTTCTTCCGTTCGGACAACGGCCGGGCCATGTCGCATTGGGCCGCGACCACGTGCGCAATGCGGAAGTCGCTCAGCCGGGTCTCCATTTTGCCGCTTTCGATTTTCGCCAGATCGAGTATGTCGTTGATCATCTCCAGCAGCGTTTTGCCCGACTTCTGGATGTTCTGCACGTACCGTTTATGTTTCTCGTCGATCGAGTCGATCGAGTCGAGCACCTCGCTGAAGCCGAGGATGCTGTTCAGCGGGGTGCGCAGTTCGTGGCTCATGGTGGCCAGGAAATCGCTCTTCAGCATGTTCAACTCGTAGAGTCGCATGTTGGCCTGTGCCAGTTCATCGACCTTGCCGTCGAGGCTTACGTTTGCCCGGCGGAGTTCCTCTTGCGTGCCGGTGAGGTGGCGCAACATGCGGTTGAAGGCCACGGCCAATTCCTCGAACTCGTCTCCCGTGCGGATATCCGCCCGCAGCGCGGTATTTCCCTTGCCGACGGCGTCGCTCACGTCGCGGAGATGTCGCAGCGGCTTGACGATGACGTAGCGGACGATGACGTAGGAGGCGACCATCGCCAGAAAAACCGTGATGATGGCCGTGGCGATAAAAATGCCTTGATTCAAGTTGATGCTCTTGCGGGTCGGCGCGGTGGAGATGGTCAATTTGGCCACCGCCATCAGATCGCCCACGGCCTCGGCCATCGACTTGCCGACGCCGGCGTTGAGCAGCGAAGGTTCGCCGGTCACCTTGCCCAAGGGCTGATGGCATGCGTTGAAGCATCGGTCAATCGTGGCGCGGATCGGCTGGTAGTAGTAGTAGCTGTTGCCGTCCGGGGAATGCCGCTCGGCAAACTCCACCGGATCCGAGGGATTGTATGGTTTGTTTCCCATAAAGCGTTTGAGGACTTCTTCCTCGAACGCTCCCTGCGGGGAGTACTCTTCACGGTCTTCTTCACTCAAGGAGGACGGTCTCGGCAGGATGAATTTCAGTTTGTACGGTTGCTTGCTGAACGCCGCCGACAAGTCTTGCACTAATTGTTTGGACTGTTCGTTCTCCAGGCCCCTCCAGTGCCGCACCTGCATTTCCTGGTCCACCAGCAGCCGGCCCGTGTTTCGGTTCTGCTCGTCGATGATCTTATTGGTCCGATTGCCGTACCACCAGAAACTGGCGGAAATCAGCAGCAGCAGACAAGCCCCGAACAGGAAGCGGCACTTCCGCTCCAGGCTGGTCTCGCCGAGAACGCGCTTGATGGAACGGTAGGACATAACCCCTGTATTTTACGGGAAGAGGAGGGAAGGGGGAAGGGAGAGGGGGGAATACGGATTGCCGTTTATTGAGTATCAGGATGACGATTGTCCCGTGAACGGTGACGATGGTGGATTACCACCATTCGAGCAAGATCGCCAGCCGGTTGACGAAGATGATCGCCCCGACGATCGAGGCCCCGATAGAGGCGATCAGCACGGCGGCGCTGCCGATGTCCAACGAGTCGCCCAGGTGGGGATCGTTCTCGCCGGTAATCGCTTTGGCCATCGACTCCAACGCGCTGTTGAACATCTCGACGGTCAGGACTCCGGCGATGCACATTATCAACAGGCACCACTCGATCAGATTCACTTCCAGCACCATGCCGGCGACGAAGACCAGCACGGCGACGAAGAAGTGGAAGAAGAAGCTGCTCTGTCCGTGGACGCCCTCCTTCACGCCGCGAAAGGCGTCGCGGAACTTCCGCCGCCAATGACGGGGGTCGGGGGCAGGAG
>JAUWNG010000059.1 GCA_030612765.1 Planctomycetota bacterium | reverse complement strand
ACGGCCGAAGAAGTAGCGGGCAACGCTTTGTCTCACCATCTCTCGGTGTGTCGCTGTATCTTGCACGTCGCGCAATCGCCGACGATACCACAACCCGCACGAAAATAGCAATTTAGCAGTCCGTTGAAAAAGGGTGCCACTGCTGGCTTGTCCAGCAGTGCGGGGAGAAACACCCGGGAAAACACTGCTGGACAAGCCAGCAGTGGCACCCGAACTCTCGAAAACCGACTTTTTCAACGGGTTGTTAGCCCCGGGTGAATACACCCGGGGCACATTGTGTGCGACGTGATATGCAACCAACACTCCCCGCCGTGTATTCACGGCGGGCTAAATGGAAATATTCCCGGATATTCTCAAGGAACTCTATCCCCGAGAACCGTCCAAACCGGGTTGCCGCGGACAAGATGCCGTAGCGGCGGACCTGGAGGTGTGGGTGGAGTTTGACGATGGCGGCGAGAATGCGACGGGGAAGCACCGGTTTCGGGGCCATACAACCAGCAGACTTTCACTCTCTTGCGTGGGCGGAAATCTTTGCGCAACAGGAGCAGTAAACCTTTTGCTGGAAATACGTTGCGTTCCCTCAAGCGTACTTCGCGGCACGGCCGATATCTGTCACTGACCCTTCGACAATTTGCGCGTGCCGCGGGTGGTACGCCTGGAGGGCGCGTCAGGCAACCGGACCGGGTTTGGGATCGGGCCAAGGAATGGCTCGACGGCCCTGGCGCAGTACACCGTATGAACCGTGGGTTACGACCCATTTCTCTCGCCCACGGTTCACTGTAAAGGAGTGATTGCTCAATGAGAAGCAAGACGATTTTTGGAGCGCTCCTGGTGAGCGTAGCCCTGTGCAGCCAGGGGTTCGGCTTTGAACTCCTAGATCGCATGCTCGGGCTGAACTGCGGTGGCTGCGGCGATTGCAATGCTTGCGCCAACGTCGCCTGTTGTGATAAGGCCTGCGTGAAGGCATGCTGCCCAGAGCCGGCCTGCTGCGAAAAGGCCTGCTGCGATCCGGCCTGCTGCGAGGAAGCTTGCTGCAGCAAGTGCAAGAAGTGCCGCATCACCCCGGTGCGGGATCTGTTCGCGGGCTTGGTGGACCTGTTCGAGTGCAAGGGTTGCTACTGCGAGCCTGTCTGCGGATCGGCCTGCTGCGAAGAGGCGGCCTGCTGCGAGAAGCCGGACTGCTGCGACGAGGTCAATTGCTGCAAGAAGAAGTGCCGTAAGCCACGCCGCAGCAAGAAGAATTGCTGCTGTGAGGCCGCTTGCGACCCAGCTTGCGAGAAGGTTGCCGCTTGCGATCCGACTTGCGAACCGACCTGCAAGCCGAAGTGCCACAAGCTGTATCGCCGTCCGGTGATCGAGTTGCTCGAGGCGCTGTTCGGCAGTCGCAATTGCCGCTGTGGCGAGGCCTCCTGTGGCGATGGCTGCGAAACCGCTTGCGGTAGTGGCGGCGTTGTTCCGGGCGTAAAGGCGCCGGCCAAGGCCCCCGAGAAGGCCGCTCCGTTGCCCATGGCCCCAAAGGCCGACCCTTCGGCGGCGATCCACACCCGCGGCATCTACCAGGCTTCACGAAGTTTGGTCCGCAACTAGGTTATTAGCCAGAAAACGAACGTTTCACGGGTCTGCCCGAACACGGTTTCGGGCAGACCTGTTCGTTTTCTTGGTTGGCGTTTCGCCATCGGAGGGGTGTTGACCCGGTGGTCTGCGACAATTACAGTATCATTGTACAGCTTGCCCGACGATGTCCGGCGCTGAAACGAGTTTCGTCATTCTCTGGAACCCGGAACCTCGATCCCGCCCCACGGCCCTTTACCTTTAATCCCTCCAGATGTCATCCGCCGAGCTAGAACAACAACGCTTCCTTGGTAAACAGCAGGAACTGGAAATAGACAAGCTATTCCGGACTGTTATCAAGCTCGAAGGGAGCGACTTGCACCTGAAGGTCGATCTCCCTCCGCACGTGCGGGTCAACGGCATCTTGCGGCCCCTGAATCGCAAGCCCGTCGACGATGAGGAAATGGTCCGCTTGATCTTTCCGATGATCAACATCCAGGAGCGGCGGCGGCGGATATTCGAGGAGGACGGCGGGATCGATTTCGCCTACATGCTCGAGGTGGACGATAAGAAGTGGCGGTTCCGCGTCAACGTCTTGCAGCAGATGGGACACATCGGATTGGTTGCCCGGCGGGTAAACAACGTCATTCCCACTTTCGAGGAACTACACCTGCCTCCCGCGCTGGCCGAACTCTGCAAATTCGCCCAGGGGATGATCCTGTTGGCGGGCATTACCGGCTCCGGCAAGAGCACCACCATTGCCTCGATGCTCGAGTGGGTCAACCAACGCTACCGTAAGCACATACTTACACTGGAAGACCCCATCGAATACACGTTCACCGACGACAAGTGTTTGATCAACCAGCGTGAGATCGGCATGGACGTGAAGAACTTCAATATCGGCATGAAGCATGCGGTGCGCGAGGATCCCGACGTGATACTGGTGGGCGAGATGCGCGACCGGGAGACGTTCGAGACGGCGATCCAGGCCGCGGAGACCGGCCATCTGGTGTTCGGCACAATCCACGCCTCGACTGCCCCCAGCACGATCAGCCGGATACTCGACCTGTTCCCGCAGAACATGCACTCCGCCATCCGCAGCGCGCTGGTGTTCAACATGCGTGCGATCGTCGCCCAGAAACTGCTGCCGTCAATCAAACCGGGGGTCGGCCGCGTACCCACCTGCGAGATCATGACCTTCTCGCCCACGATCCGCAAGCTCCTGATCGAGGGGATGGACGACAAACTGGCCGACGCGGTCCGCATCAGCAAGGACGAGGGGATGCAGGATTTCACTATGAGCTTGAAAGATTTGGTGGAAAGGGAGATGATCGACCGGCCGACGGCGTTCGAGGTGGCCCCCAACGCCGAGGCGCTGAAAATGGCGCTCAAGGGTATTGATCTCCGCGAAGCGGGGATATTGTAATTCTTCTTTCGGATTCATGATTTATGACTTGGGATTATTGGCAACGTAGTGCGGCACGTTTAACGGCCGACGACGCGGCGGATGGCGGACCTCGGGCCGACGTGCCGTTGGCCGCCAACAGCCCGTTGAAAAAGGGCGCCACTGCTGGCTTGCCCAGCAGTGCGGGGAGAAACACCCGGGAAAACACTGCTGGACAAGCCAGCAGTGGCACCCGAACTCTCGAAAACCAACTTTTTCAACGAGCCGCTCAACGACTCCCCGCCGGCGCCCTGCCGACTACCGGGCCGGGGCGCACGGCGATAATTCGCCTCGTTGCGGTCGCGGCCGTGCTGGCCGTGGTTTTCGGCCTCGGCGCGGGCGATCTGTTGGCCGCCGACGCGCCGCAGAAGGCCGAGCTGGCAAAAAACTTCCGCGGACCGGGAAACTATCTCAGTTGGATCAAAATTATTGCCTGCTGGGGCCTCTTTCTGGCTTGGGTAAAGACCACCGACTGGGTCAGCACCGATTGCCAAACGGTTAAGCTGGAATACCTGCGTTGGAATCCGATCGTTTTCGGCACGTTTTTAGCCGCCTTCGTGCTGACCTGGCTGATCCCGATCTTTTGGATCGCGTTCCCTCTGCTGGTCGTTGCCTACGTCGCGCCCCTGGCGACGTACATCATTTACCGGAATTCGAGTGTCGAACACAACGTGCGCGTGCTCACGCCGGAACACCTACGTTATTGGTTTGCCACACACCTGAACAAGATGGGGATGAAGATCGAGGTGGAGAAACTCGATCCTCACGAGACCGGCCCGCCGGTAAAGGTCTTTGCCCACGGCGGCCCCGACGAACCGACCAACAACTCGCGGCTGTTGATGGCCCGGCAGTCGCCCGGACTGCTCACGGCGCGGGAGATCCTGGCCGAGGGGTTGGCCGGCCGCGCCTCGGCGATCATGCTCGACTACACGCACCAGGGCGCGTCGATGCGCACGATGGTCGACGGGGTGTGGATTCCACGCGAAACCCGCGCCCGGGACATTGCCGATCCCGCGCTGGAATCGCTGAAGCTGCTCTGCGGCTTGAATCCCCAAGACCGCCAGAGCCGGCAGGAAGGCACTTTCGCCGCCGAGTACGAGTCGGCCCGATTGATCGCCACCTTCGCCTCGCAGGGAACCTCCACCGGCGAGCGCGTGCTGGTGCAGTTCGAGGAGAAGAAAATCCGCATCAATTCCCTCGAAGAGTTGGGCATGAGACTGAAGCTGCAAGAGGAACTGCTGCAATCGCTCAATTCGCAACAGGGGTTCCTGCTGTTCTCCGCCTCCGTCGGCGGCGGTTTGCGGAGCACCGTGGACGTGGCGCTGCGCACCTGCGACCGTTTTACCCGTGAGTTCGCCGCCCTCGAGGAAGAAACCAACCGTTACGAGGAGGTGGAGAACGTCCCCGTGACAACCTACAAAGCGGCCGACGGCCAATCGCCCGTCGACGTCTTGCCGAAATTCTTTCGCACCGAGCCGAACGTGGCGGTCATCCGCGACCTGGTCAACGCCGAGACCGTGAGCCTGATGTGCGAGGAGGTCGAGGACGAGCGGCTGATGTTCAGCACCGTCCGGGCGAAGGACTGCGCCGAGGCGTTGCTGCGAGTGTTGGCTTTGGGCGTGCCGCCGGACGAGTTTGCCAGGGCCGTTACCGCCGTGATTGGACAACGGTTGGTCCGAAAGCTCTGCGAGTCGTGCAAGGAACCGTACGCCCCAACGCCCCAAGTCCTCCAGCAATTGGGTATCCCCGAGGGCCGCGTGCAGGCGTTCTATCGGCCGCCGCAGCCGAACCCCGACGAGCATCGGGAACCGTGCGAACACTGCGGCGGGATCGGCTACTTCGGGCGGACGGCGATCTTCGAGTTGTTGACCGTCGGTGAGGCGGTTCGCAGAGTGTTGACCACCAACCCAAAGCTCGACCTGCTGCGCCAGGCCGCCCGCAAGGACGGCATGAAGAGCCTCCAGGAGGAAGGTGTCCTGCTGGTCGCCAAGGGAGTAACGTCATTGCCGGAATTGATGCGAGTGTTGAAACAATAGAGAGAGTTGTCAGTTGTCAGTTGTCAGTCGTCAGTTATCAGTTGACTGAAAACTGAATACTGAATACTGAAAACAATAACCCAGTCCCTATCCCATTGCTTCGCCCATGACTTGGCTTCTAACCGTCCTGATACTTCTGGTCTTCATCGCCTGCGTGGCGACGTGCTACACGGAAGGGATGTGGAGCAACGCGATCACCCTGATCAACGTCGTCACCGCGGCGCTGTTGGCCGTGAACTTCTTCGAGCCGGTCGCACGCTGGTTGGACGATTGGAACTCGTCGTACACTTACCTTTGGGATTTTCTTGCCCTGTGGGGGCTGTTCAGCCTGTTCATGCTGGTCTTCTGCCTGCTGACCGACAGGCTTTCGCGGGTGAAAGTCCGGTTCCTGAAACTCGCCGATCGGATCGGCAGCGGGTTGCTGTCGGCGTGGATCGGTTGGGTAATGGTCTGCTTCACGATGCTGACGCTGAACACGGCCCCGCTGAGCCGCACGTTCCTGTTCGAGGGGTTCCAGCCGGGTGAGAAAATGGTGTTCGGCATGGCCCCCGACCAGCAGTGGCTGGGGTTCGTGCGAAGCACCTCGAAGGGCGTCTTTTCTCGCTCCGAAGTAAACCCGTTCGACCCGACGAATCAGTTCATCAACACCTACGAAACCCGTCGGACCAACCTCGAGGCCCACATCGATAAAACCAACACCCTCCGCGTAAGGTAGTGGGGCAACACGAGCAAAAAAGGAGAGGGATGCATGAGGGTTTTTCTTTGCGGGTCGGCATGGTTGTTCGTCGTCGCTTTCTGGGCAACCTCTCTCCACGCCCAGGACGCCTATCTTCATCACGATCTCAAAGTCGCCCTCGACCCCGCCGAGCGCCACATCGCCGTAATCGACTCCATTACGCTGTCCCAAAACTCTCCGCGAGAGATGTCCTTCGTCTTACACGGCGGGATGAAGCCCGTTTCACCTTCTTCCGGCGTGCGCATCGTAAGGCAAGCGGAGCGACAGGGGGCCGTGCCGCTGGTGTCTTACAAGATCATCCTTCCTCCCGGAGTCAACACCTTTGTAATTTCCTACGAAGGGGTCATTTACCATCCCGTCAAACGCGGCGCCAAGGAACAGGCGCGGGGCTTCCAGACAACCCCCGGCATCATCTCGACGGACGGCGTATACCTGTCGGCAAGCTCCGCCTGGTATCCCATGTTCGCCACGTCGGCTCTCATAACATTCGATCTTGAAGTGAAGCTGCCTGAGTCATGGGACGCGGTCAGCCAGGGCGTGCGCGCCCTCCACGACCGAGGAGCGCTTTCAACCGTTGTGCGCTGGAAATCGCCGGAGCCGCAGGAGTCCATCTTTCTCATAGCCGCGCAGTTCACGGAATACGTCCGGCCCGCCGGCCCGGTCCAAGCCATGGTCTTCCTGCGTTCGCCGGATCGTGGTCTGGCCGACAAGTACCTCGATGCCACGGTTCGCTACATTGCGATGTACGAGAAACTTATCGGCCCCTATCCTTACAAAAAATTCGCGCTGGTCGAAAACTTTTGCGAGACCGGCTTCGGTATGCCGTCGTTTACGCTGCTGGGCCCCACGGTCATCCGGCTGCCTTTTATCGTCAATTCCTCTTACCCTCACGAAATCCTGCACAACTGGTGGGGAAACGGCGTGTATCCCGATTACGAGAAAGGCAACTGGTGCGAAGGGATCACCGTCTACCTTGCGGACTACCTCCTCAGGGAGCAACAGGGCAAGGGCGTCGAGTACCGCGTCTCCACGCTCCAAAAATACGCCGACTACGTCCGCGGCAACAAGGATTTCCCGCTCACCCAGTTCCGCTCGCGCCATAGCCCCTCGACGTCGGCCGTCGGCTACGGCAAGTCGATGATGTTCTATCACATGCTGCGACTGGAACTCGGCGACGACGTTTTCAAGAAAGGGCTTCGGGAATTCTACCGAAAATACAAATTCCGTCTTGCCACCTTCGACGATATCAGAACGACCTTGGAATCGGTTTCCGGAAAAGACTTGAGACACGAGTTCGAGCAATGGGTGACGCGGGCCGGCGCGCCGCAGCTTAAGGTAAGCGAACCCGCGGTTAGCTTGGATGGAGACCGTTTTGTCCTCACGGCGCTTTTGGAACAGACGCAGCCCGGAGAAGCGTTCCGTCTGAAGATTCCCGTTGCCGTAACGCTCGAGGGACGGCCTCGCGTATTCCAGACGGTAATCGAAATGAATGGGAAAAGGCAGGAAATGAAACTCGTCCTGCCGGCCCGGCCGCTGAGGCTCGACGTCGATCCCGAATTCGATCTCTTCCGCAGACTCGACCGCGACGAGGTTCCGCCGGCCATTTCGCTGGCCCTTGGGGCAAGGAAGATGCTGGTCGTCCTTCCCTCGGCGGCCGACGGGCGCCTTCTGCAAGCCTACCGGACGTTTGCTCAATCACTGGCTCGATCCGGTCCCGACGAGGTCGAAGTAAAGCTCGATACGGAGATCGCGGAACTGCCGAGCGATTGCGCACTGACGATCGTCGGCTGGGAAAACCGCTACCTCGCCAACGTCGTCGCGTCGCTGGCCGGATACGACGTCGAGGTGGATAAAGAGGCCGTCCGGATCAACAGGTCGACGATTTCGCGCAAGGACCACTGCTTCGTGCTGACGACGCGGCTTCCGGACAATCGCGACGTGGCGCTGAGCCTGATCGCGGCCGACCTGCCCGAATCCTTACCCGGTCTGGCAACGAAGCTCCCCCATTACCACAAGTACAGCTACCTTGCTTTCATGGGAACGGAGCCGGCGAACGTGGCGAAAGGCCGCTGGCCGGTGGTTGCCTCTCCGATGACGGTTTTCCCACCGGCCGGCGGGGGAGAGCCCGCAAGAGCCGAGATGGGCAAGCTCGCGCCCCGCAAACCGCTGGCGGACCTCGAGTCGCTTTTCTCCAAGGAGCGGATGATGCAAACGGTCCGTTTCTTGTCGAGTGACGACCTCGGCGGCCGCGGTTTCGGCATGCCGGGACTGGATAAGGCCGCGGAATACGTGGCCCAGGAATTCAAGGAGGCCGGCCTCCTGCCCGCCGGCGGCAAGGAAGGCAGCTTCTTCCAAAACTGGGAAGACGTCGGCGGCGACCCCGCGCGCACGGCGACCATCAAAAACGTCGTCGGAGTCATCCCCGGCGCCAAACCGGAAATGAAAACGCAAAGCGTGGTCGTCGGCGCGCATTACGACCACCTCGGGCTTGGCTGGCCGGACACGAGAGATAAGACCCCGGGGAAAATCCATCCCGGCGCCGACGATAACGCGAGCGGCGTGGCCGTGCTCATCGAACTTGCCCGTGGACTTGCGAAAGGCCCACGGCCCGACCGGACGATCGTGTTCGTCGCCTTCACGGGAGAAGAAGCCGGCAAGCGGGGATCAAAGTATTACGTGGCGAACGAGAAGCGGTATCCCGCACGCGACTGCATCGGCATGGTAAACCTCGATACGGTGGGGCGGCTCGGAAAGAACAAGCTCCTCGTGCTCGGCGCGGGTTCGGCAAGAGAGTGGGTCCACGTCTTCCGGGGAGTGGGTTTTGTAACCGGCGTGGACATCGAGACCGTCTCAGCCGAATTGGACTCGAGCGATCAGAAGAGCTTTCAAGACGCCGGTGTGCCGGCGGTCCAGCTTTTCTCCGGCCCTCACCTCGATTATCACCGCTCGACGGACACCGCGGACAAGATCGACGCCGATGGTCTTGTGAAGGTTGCTTCCGTGACAAAAGAAATCGTCGTGTTTCTCGCGGGACGAAAAGGGCCGCTCAGTGCCACGACGAAATCCCCGAATACCGCGGAGTCATCGCCGAAAGTCCAGCGAAAGGCGAGCCTCGGGACCATCCCCGATTTTGCCTACAATGGAAAGGGTTTCAGGCTGTCCGGGACGGCGCCCGGATCTCCCGCCGAAGCGGTGGGATTGAAACAGGGCGATGTGATCGTCAAGATCAACAATACGGCCATTGAAAACCTGAAGGACTTTTCCGGCGTCCTGAAGACGCTGAAGCCCGGAGACAAAATTTCAATTACCTTCTTGCGGGAAAAGAAGAAAATCACAACGGAAGCCGTACTGGTTGTAAGATAAAGAACCCGTATTTAGCCCCGGGTGAATACACCCGGGGTAAGCGGTTTTTTACGGAGGGTGGCACGCCCCCAATCGAAAGCAACAGTTATTGATTCGCCGGTTCTTAGGCGATAACCGGGGAATTTTGCCTGGAGTAGGTCATGCGTCCCAGCGTACCAGAAGTTCACATCACCGATCCCCGAGACGCCGAGTATGCCGCGTATCGGGCGTTGGCGCCGCAGGCAGTGGCGGGGCTGATCTTCGGACTGCTGGCGCCGCTGGCGCTGATCGATACGTTGCTTTGGATAATGCCCGCGCTGGGACTGTTCTTTAGCTGCTGGGCGATCCGGCGGATCAAGAACAACGCCTCGGCGCTGACCGGCCGCGGAATGGCGATGGCCGGGCTGACGATTTCGCTGCTGATCGCCGTAGCCGCTCCGACCGAGTGGCTGGTCTACCGTTGTAGGGTCCGCGACGAGGCCCGGCAATTCTCCGCGCTGTGGTTCCGATACCTCGTCCAGGACGAGCCGCAAAAGGCCCATCAATTGACCATGCCGCCGCAACGCCGCCTACCGTTCAACAATCGGCTCTGGGACTTCTACCGCAACAACCCCCGCCCGCGCGAAGCGTTGAAGGGCTACGTGAGCAGTCCCACGGTGCGCACTCTGCTGGCGCTGGGTCCAAGGTCGGATGTGCGGTTCTACGACACGGCCGGCCAAATCCGCTCGGACAACGACGATCAGGTCGAACAGCTTTACGCCGTCACCTACGAAGAGGACGGCGAGCGAAAGTCGTTCTTCGTGGCCGTGCGGATGTCGCGTCCCAAACTCACCGGCGGCAAGTCCGGCTGGCGCATCGTCAGCGCCGAGGGAGGCGTCCTGCCAGAAGGCTGGGAAAAAGCGGAAAACTCGGTCAGGGGTGGCTAATGGGACTTGAACCCACGACTTCCAGAACCACAATCTGGCGCTCTAACCAACTGAGCTACAGCCACCAAACATTCGCAGAATAAGTCTATCACAAAGCCGGTGGATGGCAAGCCCCGCGGATGACTTTTAGACACAATAGGACGCCGGCGAGCAATAGGAGGCTCAGGGTGCCGGGTTCGGGCACCGGCGCGGCCGCCGTCAGCAGCACGTCGTTGCCGCCGTAGTGGATCCGCCAAGAAAAGCCGTCGTAACTGCCGACCAGTTCTCCGTCGGCGAGGCCGAGGAACGTGCCCGAAAGCGTGCCGGCGGTGTCGTTGCGGATGATCCACAGTTCATCTCCCAGGGAAGCCCAGCCGGCGCCGCTCCAAGCCAGCGAGAGTGTGCCGCTCAGCGAGACGTCGTGCGCCTCGCCCGAGATACGGACCTGGTCGTATCCGTCGTCGCCGCCGGGAACCGGCCCGCCGATCTCGATCCGTAGCGAGCCGTTCATCGTGTAATCGCCTTCGACGCATTGGACGCCGGGGCTGTGGCCGAGGTCGTGGACGCCGAGCAGGTCGATCGCCAGATCGCCCAGGACGCTGCCCGACCCTTGGAGTTTTTGGTTTCCGGCCGCGCCGAAACGATAGCCCCCGGCGACGGCGGTCAGATCGAGCACGGCGTCGGCGCCGAGATCGATCGTCGGGCAACCGTCGAGCACCCCGTTGCTTCCCAGTCGCAAAGTCCCCTCTTGAACGTAGACTTCGCCCGAGAAGGCGTCGCTCGCGCCTTGCAGGCTGAGTGCGCCGGCGCCCCGTTTGGTCAGCGTGCCCGCGCCGCTCCAAGCGGTCGTCAGCGCCGAGCAATCGAAATCTTGTGTGTCGATGACTCCGCCGCCGGCGAGGAACGTCAACGGGTGGGCGTCTTGCAGATCAACCTCATCAACGAATTGCAACGTCCCGCCGTCGAAGGAGACTTCAGCGCCCGGAGCGCCGAGTCGGTTGGCGGCCGAGACGCAGAGCGTGCCCGCGTTGATGGCCGTCCGTCCGGTGTAGGTGTTTGCGCGAGTGAGCAGGAGCGTTCCCGCCCCGGTCTTCGTCAGGCCGACGCCGGGGTTGCCCGTGATCGTGGCGTCGATTGCGGCCGAGTGGCTGGGACCGGCGACTTCAATGGTGTTTGCCCCCGATCCGCCGCTTCCGCCGTTGGTAAGCGCCAGCCGGGCTTTGGAATCGCCCCCGACGATCGTGTATCCGTCGGCGGCGAAGGTCAGGCTCCGGGCGGCGACCGTGGTTCCCGAGTCGATCGTCACCGCCCCGCCGGACTGGGTGAAGAAGGCGTTGTCGCCGTTTGCGCCGTCCCAGGCCGAGTCACTTTCTCCGGTCGGGTCCGAGGCCCAGCGAATGGCGTCGGAGTTGTCCCAAACACCGCTTCCGTCGCCGTCCCACCAGCGGTCGCGGCTCACGGTGGACAAGCCTTTCAGGACCACGTCGTCGATGTTCCAGAAATTGTCCTTCCCGCTGTTCTTTATATAGAGCTTCAGCGCCAGTGACCGCTTGCCGTCCGGAACCCGGATCGAGAAATCGGTGTAGCCGTCGTTGGTGCGTAGTCCGCCCCCGGCCGGATGCAGCACGCCGCCCCATCCGGCGTTTTTGACCACCGGCGTCGCGCCGCTGTCGTATCCCCACGTGGCGCCGCTGCTCCAGCCGGTCAGAGTAACGTCGGCCGTAGTGCCAAAGACTGGTTTCTTCTGGTTGGCGTAGGTGGTCGTGGCGATGTATGTCGCCAGGCAATCACCCGGCGTATGCCCTCCGTCGCTGCTGTCGGCGGTCGAGGAGACGCGATACCCGACCGCCACGTCGCTCCAACCGGAAAGCAACATTTCCGAGAAAATGAGGACCGAGGTCGTGTTATTGACGGTCCAAGAGCCGGAGCCGCTGAGAATCCGCTGGTTGGCCGGGAAATCGAGGGGGCCGGTGCTGGTGTTGATGTCGTCTTCGTCGCCGGCGGCGGAGGTAAACGACCAAGTATCGCCGACCGGCTCGAAGCCGCACGAGACAACAACGTCAGCGTACCCTCGGGCCGCCGTCAAGATCACCGCCAGCGCCAGGCAACCCGCCGGTAGCGTTGCCCTCCGCCGTAAGCGACCGAAAAGCGTCTCCGAAGGCCAGATGCCCCGCGGCTTTCCGGCCCGTTGCTGCC
This sequence comes from Planctomycetota bacterium, assembly GCA_030612765.1. GTDB lineage: Bacteria > Planctomycetota > Planctomycetia > Pirellulales > Thermoguttaceae > JAHIKV01. The sequence goes on along the minus strand of JAUWNG010000059.1, from coordinate 9,264 downwards.
TCATTGAACAAAGAGAAATTGTCTGAGAGCTTCCGGCACGCCCCGGGGCCAACGCTTCCCCTCCCAACCGTCAGCACAATGGAATAGCGTATTTATAATTTCTCGCGTAACGATGTACAAGGGTGGGGGTCTCTTCAGGCAGCCTGCCGTCACGCTTTCCGGGGGAGATTCATTTCGGCCCAAAGTGTCCAACTATCATTCAGCCGGGCCAAAATGCCCAAATAAACCTGGATACCGCGTATTATTGACAGCCCGGCTTGACTTATATATGGCCGCTGCGACAATCCCAATAGAGCGTCAAGAAGAATTTACCTAACCACTACGTTAACCTGATTTTAAGGAAAAAAGCCATGCGAACCATAATTGGTATCTGCGCGTTGATTGGAATGTTTTTCGTCCTGGCGGGCACCGTGTTTTCTGCCCAGGACAAGACCGCCGCTTCGGCGCCTCTTTGCCCGGTGATGGGCGGACCGATCGACAAAGGCATGTCGATCGACTATCGCGGCGGAAAATTGTACTTCTGCTGCAAGGGCTGCATCTCGAAGTTCAAGGCAAATGAGGCCAAGTACGCCGCCCTCGCCAACCTGCAACTGGTTGCGACCGGTCAGACCCGTCAGGTGGCGTGTCCCTTGACTGGCGGGAAGCTCGATCCGCAACAAGTGCTGAAGGTTTCCGGCATTAAGGTTGCCTTCTGTTGCGGGGCTTGCCCAATAAAGGTGGCGAAAGCCGGTGCCGCGGAACAGTTGCAGATGATCTTTGGCAAGGGATTCGAGAAGGGATTTGTCGTTAAGAAGAAATAACGGCCGTCCGCTGATGCCGCGAGTGCTTGCTTCCCCCGGCAGCGGTGGCGGGGGGGGCGGCGCCACACGCGGGGGGCCGGCGGCCGACTTTTTTCGGAATGGATGCTTCTTGTCAACGGCAGGCACGGCGGCGACAATGGGCAACCATGAATAGCCCTAACAGTCCGTTGAAAAAGTCGGTTTCCGAGAGTTCGGGTGCCACTGCTGGCTTGGCCAGCAGTGTTTCCCCGGGAGTTTCTCCCCACACTGCTGGGCAAGCCAGCAGTGGCACCCTTTTTCAACGGACTGCTAAGGCACGTTCGATCGCAACCGCCGTCAAAACGCCGACGCCTGAAGAGTTGCTCCGCCGTTTTGGCGCCCGCGCTGCGCTTGCGCGGGAGGGCGTTTGTACGCTGTTCGACGCCCTTGGTTCCGACGGCCGCTCGGCTTTTTCCCGCTGGAAGGTTCTGTTTGGCCGTTGGGCCGGTCGGGCCGCCGACAAGCCGCCCCGGCGCCTCGACCGGCTGGCCGCCCGATACGGCGTTTCGGCCGGCTCGGGCGACCCGGCGGCGCTGTTGTTCGCGCTGCAAACTTACTATGCCCTGCTGGTCGAAGGCGTGGCCAAGCGATTCGCGCCCGGAGCGGACGCCGAGTTGCTGCCCGACAATCCGTTCTCTTGGTGCGCCGCGGTACGGAGCCGGTCGGTCGGTCGATGGATTGGGCGGTTACGGGCGGAGATTGCCCGCTCGGCGAGCGATGCAACTTCGCCCGACGGCCCGTGCGATATGTTCAAGCCGCTCTACCAGAACCTCTTTCCGCGGCCGCTGCGTCATCAGTTGGGCGAATATTACACACCCGACTGGCTCGCCCAGCACGTTCTCGATCGGATCGGCTACACGGGCGATCCGGTCGAGCGGCTACTCGATCCGGCCTGTGGCTCGGGCACGTTTTTAGTGATGGCGCTGCGGCGACTAAGGAAAAATGATGAATGTAGAATGATGAATGATGAATTAAGGCACGCCCCAAACAATCATCATTCATCATTCTACATTCATAATTTCCCCATTGTCGGATTCGATCTGAACCCATTGGCCGTGCTGACCGCGCGGGCGAACTACCTGCTGGCCGTCGCCGATCTGCTGCCCGAGGTGGGGCGGGTGGAAATCCCCGTGTACCTGCGAAACTCGATCCTGGACGAGAGCGACGGCGACGAACCATTCGATTTCGTCGTCGGCAACCCGCCCTGGATCGCCTGGGACAATCTGCCGGAGGAAGACCGCCGGGCGACAAAGCCGCTCTGGGAACGATACGGCCTGTTCTCGCTCTCCGGCAGCAAAGCCCGGCACGGCGGCGGAAAAAAAGACCTCTCCATGCTGATGCTCTACGCGGCGGCGGACAAATACCTGAAGACCGACGGACGGCTGGGAATGGTCATCACCCAAACCGTGTTTCAGACCATCGGGGCGGGCGACGGCTTCCGCCGCTTTCGCTTGGGGCCGGACGGACCGCCCTTGAAAGTGTTGCGAGTGGACGACATGACGGCGCTGCGTCCCTTTGACGACGCCGCCAACTGGACCAGCACGATCGTACTGCAAAAGGGCGCCGTCACGCAGTATCCGGTGCCGTATTTCAAGTGGGGAGAGGGGAGAGGGGAGAGGGGAGAGAAAAGGAATGATGAATGTGGAATGTGGAATGATGAATGTCGGGCGCGTCCGATCGACCCTGCGAAACCAACCTCTCCCTGGTTGGTGCTGGAGAAGAACGGAAGTCAACCGCTTGCGGTTTCGCAATCCGGAGCCGCCTACACGGCCCATCTCGGCGCCAACAGCGGCGGGGCAAACGGCGTCTACTGGCTCGAAGTGTTGGACCGATCCGACGACGGCGTACTGGTCCGCAACCTTGCCGCAAAAGGAAAACACCGGATCGAGACGGTCGAGGCGGCGATCGAGCCTGACCTGCTCTATCCGCTGCTGCGATGGGGCGACGTGGCACGCTATCGGACCGAGCCGCGCTGCTGCATCCTGTTGGCCCAAGACCCGGCCACGAGATCGGGGATCGACGAGAAGTTGATGCGGGAGAGATACCCGCGCACGCTCGAATATCTCGAACGCTTTCGAGACCTGCTTGTCTCCCGTGCGGCGTACCGACGCTATCAACGGCGAGGCCCGTTCTATTCGATGTACAACGTCGGGCCGTACACCGTCGCCCCGGTGAAGGTTGTCTGGCGTCGGATGGACCGGCGGATCAACGCGGCGGTTGTCGAGTCGTCCGGCGATCGACCGCCGGTTCCTCAAGAGACGTGTGTGCTGGTGGCCTGCGACCGATCCGACGAAGCGCATTACCTCTGCGCGATGCTCAACAGCGCTCCGATAGGCGAGCTTGTCTCCGCGCACAGCGTCCGCGGCGGCAAGGGATTCGGCACGCCGGGAATGCTCGACTTCCTGCCGCTGGGATGCTTCAATCCCGGCGACCCGCGGCACGTCGAGTTGGCCGCCTTGAGCCGTCAAGCGCACGCGGCGGCTGGGAGCGAAGAAGCGGTTTCGGTTACGGAACTGCAGCGCCGCATGGATGGGCTGGCCGAATGAAACTTGAGCGGTGTAGGGTGGGACAAGCGCAGCGCAGTCCCACCAATGCCGCGTAATACATGGTGGGACTGCGCTGCACTTGTCCCACCCTACTTTTTCAAGAAAAACGAATTACACCCAATCCAGTCCCGTCTCGCGTTTGATCCGCTCCTCGAACTCGCCCAGCAGGCCGCCGACAATGTCCCAGCGGTCCGGGCGGCGCATTTCGATGTCGCCCTGGCGGTTGATCCGCACGACGCTTTCGTCGGTCAGTCCCAGCTTGGCGAGTTCGTTCGGGTGCAGTTCGTCGTCGCTGACCACCCGCTGCAACGCCTTGCCCGACATTTCAATGAATTGCATGACGATTTTCCTCCGGTTTGCTCAGACGATGCGAAGCCGCAAGCGGCCCACGTGTCAGGATCATACACCGGCCATGAAAAAGCGTCAATCAAGTCCGCACTGCCTCGCACAGGGCCAGCAAAGTCTCCACGTCGAGTTGTTCGGCCCGGAGCGTGCCGTCGAGGTCCAATCGGGCCAGTACGTCGTCGACCTCCGGCTTGCCGAGCCGGCCCTTTACCGCGCTGAGCAATTGGGAGCGGAGGAACTTGCGGCGATGGATAAACATCGCCCGGACGAAATCGTGAAAAAACGCACGGTCGGGGATCCGCCGTCGCCGATCTTCGTCGAGGGTGATTTGGATGAATGCCGACGAGACCTTCGGCCGGGGCCAAAAGACCTTCGACGGCAGGATGCGGAGTATCTCCACCCGGCACTGCGACTGAATCCACGCGCTCAGCGCACTGAAATCCTTGTTGCCCGGCCGAGCGGCGATCCGTTGGGCCATCTCCTTCTGGATCGTGACGGTCATCATCCGCGGCGGATCGTCCAGCGTCAGCAGGTTGCTCAACAGCGGCGTGGCGATGTTGTAGGGAAGGTTGGCCACGAGCTTCAGCCGCCGACCCGGCGTCGCCAGTTGTGAATCCACCGGACGTGTGCCACGGTTGGCTTGTCCAGCCGTGTTGCTCGCACTGCTGGACAAGCCAGCAGTGGCACCCAACGCGATGTCCACCGCCTCAAGCACCGCCGGATTGAGCCGGTTCTTGTTCTTAAGCACGTCGACCTGGAGCATCGTCACGTTGTCGAAGCGGTGCAAATGCTCGGCGGCCAACTGGAACATCCGGTGATCGACCTCGACGGTGACCACTGCCGCTGCCCGAGTGGCCAGCAGAGCGGTCAACGAGCCGGTGCCCGTGCCGACTTCCAGCACCACGTCGTTCGGCTCGACGGCGGCCGATTCGACCAACACGTCCAGCAGGTTCAGGTCGATGAGAAAGTTCTGGCCGAGGCGGGTGCGCGGGCGGATACCCGTCTCTCTGAACCGCTGCTGGAGAAAAGAGAGCGTTTGCCGTTCAGCAGTGGGCAGTGCCCTGCCCACCCCTCGTCCCTCACCCCTCGTCCCTCGCCCCCTGTCAATCATTTCCACTCCTTCGCTTCGACCAGCCGCTGGACGTACTTTGCCAATAAGTCGGTTTCGAGATTCACCTTGCCGCCCGATTGCAGACGGCCAAGGGTGGTGACGGACAGCGTATAGGGGATCAAGGCAACGCTGAATCGGTCCGGCTTGCTCTCGACGATCGTCAAGCTCACGCCGTCGACGGCGATCGAGCCTTTTGAGGCCATCTGTACGGCCAACTCGCGGGCGACGGAGAACCAGAAGGTGGACCATTGGCCGGAATCTTCGCGTTCGAGCAGCGTGCCGGCGCCGTCGATGTGCCCGCTGACGAAATGGCCGCCCAGCCGGTCGCCGACGGCCAGCGCCCGTTCGAGGTTCACCGGGCTACCCGGCTTCAAGTCGCCGAGGTTGGTCCGCTGGAGGGTTTCCGGTCCGGCCTCGAAAGCGAAGGTGTCGTCCCGGCGGTCGATCACGGTCAGACAGCAGCCGTTGACCGAGATGCTGTCGGCGACCTTGGTTTCGGCGGCGATTTTCGGCTCGCGGACGATCAGCCGGCAGCCGGGCGGCTCGGACCGCAGTTCAACGACCTCGCCGAGTGCTTCAACGATTCCCGAAAACATTTTTCTCTCCCGCAATAAAAGCCGGTCACAAGTGACCGGGCTAAACGTTCTGCTTCACCACAACGCCGCGTGGACGCGGCGGCTAAACTTATCATGCACTACCCACTACCCACTACCCACTACCCACTACCCACTACCCCCTACTCACTATCCGCTATCCGCTAAAAAAGCGGTTCCTCCCGCCGCCGCCGCTGGACCCACAGTTGCCAACCCAAATGGATGGGGCCGTACAGCGCGAAGGCGGTCGCCGCAATCGGCAGGGCGTAGCCCCGGAAGACCATGATCGCCACAAAAAAGAACAGCACCGCCACCACGTGGCCGAAACTCCGCTGACCGCGCAACAGCCGATTGGTCACGTGCGGATAACGAATCCGCGAGACCATCAGCAGCGCAGTGAGCAGCCCCAAAAACGGCAAACCCGCCTGAAGGCATGAATCGACGAAATCCCTGAACTCATTCAGCGTGTCCGTGTCTTGACGGAGCGTGTAGAACATGATGGCGAACCCGGCGATCACCGACGCGGCGGCCGGACTGGGCAAACCGCTGAAAAAAAGGTGTTCGTCGTCGTCCACGGTCTCCACGTTGAACCGCGCCAACCGCAACGCCGCGCAGGCCGCGAACGCCGCCGCGATGATCCACACCGTGTGACCGTGGACCAAAGTGAACCGCGGACACATCTTCACCAACAAAAACCCCGGCGCGACACCAAAACTGACCAGGTCGCAAAGGCTGTCCAACTGGGCGCCGAAATCACTGGTGGTCCGCGATAGCCGGGCGACGTAGCCGTCCAGACCGTCGAAAACCATTGCCAGGAAGATCAGCCAACCGCTGATCATCACGTTGGTCGTGTCGGCCAGATCGATGCCGGCCACCAGCGAATCGGGCTTCTCGATCCGCGCCGCCACAACGATGGCGAAGAACCCGCAAATCAGGTTCCCCAACGTCAAAAGCGTCGGAAAGACGGCGATGGTGCGGATGGGACGCAGGGGGTAGTGGATAGTGGGTAGTGGATAGTGGGTAGTGGGTAGAAACGTTTAGCCCGGTCACTTGTGACCGGTTTATTGGTCATTGGTCATTGAACCTTGAACCTTGTTCATTGTTTCCCCGTATCGCGCCATCACGGTTTTCCCCGCCCGGACGCGCCGGCCGAGTTGTACTTCGACTGTCAGATCGCCGTCGTCCGCGAGGATCAATTCGGTGCGGGAGCCGAACTTTATCATACCGAACCGTTGTCCCCGCGTCAGCACTTCGCCGGGGCGCAGGTCGCAGACGATCCGACGGGCAATGGCCCCGGAAATCTGCCGCACGACCATCCGCCGGTGGGGTGGCGATTCTTCTTCCAGCCCGATCCAGGTGCTTTCATTCCGTTCGGCGCTCCGGGGATTCAGGGCGTTGAGGAAGTCGCCGGGGATATAGCGCAGTTCGATCACCCTCGACTCGGCAGGCGCCCGGTTCAAGTGTACGTTGAAGATCGACAGGAAGATGCCGATTCGCACGGCCGGTCCGCCGATGAACTCGTCGTGCTCAAGGCGGGTAATATCGACCACTTTTCCGTCGGCCGGAGCGACCATCAATCCCGGCTCGGTTGGTATCCGTCGCGGCGGATCTCGAAAGAACGAGACCAACCAACACAACACAATCAGGGGCACGGCGGCCAAGTACCAAGCGGGCGTGAAGGCCAACACGATGGCCGCCGCCAGCAGCGGCCAGCCCATCAATTGCATCTCGGCCATTCCCCAGTGGGTCAGCCACAGCCGCCGGCGCCAGCGGAAGGGGTCGTCGGCCGGATTCCAGTCGCAGCGGCAGCGGTTGCGGCAATACTTCAAGTCGCGGGGATCGAGAACCTCGTGCGGGGCGCCGGTCGTTTCACCGTGTCGCAGAGCGGCCATGCGGCGGACGTAGCCGGGCCGAAAACGCTTCAGCCACCAGCGGCGCCAGCGTCCCCAGGCCAACTCGACCCGACAGCAGACCCCACCCCCCGGCTGCACGGAGACAAAATTGTCCGGCAGCGGCAGCGGTTCGGCTTGCGCTGGGGCGGTTTCGGTCATCATCATGCCACTATGCTACCGCGTTTTACGTGGGCTGAAAAGGAAGGGTGGGCTGCTCTCGAATGATAGGCACAACGAAAGGCAAGACACAGCAACTGCGCCTTCCCCCGCTAGTCAACCGTCTGCGAATCGGGCACAATATGATGGTTTGTTGCTATGTTCGTTTAGCAGCCGCCGGCACGGCGGCTTGCCGCAGAACACGGGCCGCCGTGCCGGTGGCCGCTAAACGGAACCAAAACGCGACGCAAATATCCGAAAATCAACCAACATTCAGTCCTTAACAGCAGGAAATACGCAGATGAGTTCAACGATTGTAGACATTCGTGCCCGGCAAATACTCGACAGCCGCGGAAACCCAACCGTCGAAGTCGACGTTGACCTGGCCGACGGCTCCTTCGGCCGCGCGGCCGTCCCCAGCGGCGCCAGCACCGGAATTCACGAGGCCCTCGAGCTACGCGACGGCGACAAGACGAAATACCTCGGCAAAGGGGTCTCGCAGGCCGTCGATAACGTGAACACAAAAATCGCCGACGAACTGTGCGGAATGGACGCCCTGGACCAGATCGGGCTGGACCATCGCATGATCGAGCTGGACGGCACGGAGAACAAGAAGAACCTGGGCGCCAACGCGATCCTCGGCGTCTCGCTGGCCTCGGCCAAAGCGGCAGCAAGCTTCTGTGGGCTGCCGCTGTTCCGCTACCTCGGCGGCGTCGGCGCCCGAGTCCTGCCGGCCCCGATGATGAACATCATCAACGGCGGCACCCACGCCGACAACGCCGTGGACGTGCAGGAGTTCATGGTCATGCCGCTGGGCTTCGACTGCTTCAGCGACGCGGTCCGCTGCGGCTGCGAGGTGTTCCACAACCTCAAAAAAGTACTCCACGACAAAAAGCTCTCGACGAACGTTGGCGACGAGGGCGGGTTCGCTCCCGACTTGAAGAGCAACGTCGAGGCGTTGGACCTGATCGTCGAGGCGGTTGAAAAGGCCGGCTACGAACTCGGTCGCCAGGCGTTCATCGCCCTGGACCCGGCCGCCTCCGAATTTTACAACGTCGATAAGAAAACATACTCGGTCGACGGCCGCCAGATCGATTCGGCCGCGCTGGTCGAAATGTACGCCAAGTGGGTCGAGAAGTATCCGATCTGCTCGATCGAGGACGGCTTTGCCCAGGACGATTGGGACGGCTGGAAGCTGATGACCGAGCGGCTCGGCGATAAGATTCAACTGGTCGGCGACGACCTGTTCGTAACCAACACCACGCGGCTGCAGCGCGGCATCGACGAAGGCGTGGCCAACAGCATACTGATCAAGCTGAACCAGATCGGCACGCTGACCGAAACGATCGAGGCCATCGAACTGGCCCGGCGCAGCGGCTACACCAACGTTATCAGCCACCGTAGCGGCGAGACCGAGGACTCGACAATCGCCGATCTGGCCGTGGCGCTGGGCACGGGGCAGATCAAGACCGGCTCGGCCTCGCGCACCGATCGAATGGCCAAGTACAACCAACTGTTGCGGATCGAAGAGATCCTCGGCGAAGCGGCCCTCTACGGAGGACCGATGTTCCCGAAGAAATGATGAATTATGAATGATGAATTATGAATGATGAATATATGAATGCTGAAATGATGAATGAATTTCAATGAGGTCCTTTGTGACATTCATAATTCATCATGGCCTTGTCGAACTATCAGTGCGTTAAATCCGTAAAACAAGGAAGAAACGGATTTCACTCACGAATGAAAGGAGTCTCGACATGGCTGGAACACGTAAAGGTACATACAAAATCACAAATTGGA
>JAUWNG010000126.1 GCA_030612765.1 Planctomycetota bacterium | reverse complement strand
GTGCCACTGCTGGCTGGTCCAGCAGTGTTTCTCCGGGTGTTTCTCCCCGCACTGCTGGGCAAGCCAGCAGTGGCACCCTTTTTCAACGGGCTGTTAATCACTTGCGCGATCTTCGGAACTTGCACGATGCCGCCGCACTTAGGGCACTTGCCCTTCTTGCCGGCGTATTGGTCGGCGACTTTCATCGCCGACCCACACCCTGTGCAACGGACGGGAATCGCCATTGACCTAACCCTCGCGAGAAACGCTAATAGAATAGAAACCGCACTCTATCAATAGTGTATCCAGCTATGTAAAAAGTTGCCAGCGGAAACGATCGAACAACCCACCGGAATGATGGGGGTGAGTAGAGTCGCCGGCGTGAGTTTGGCCGCTGTGGGGGGTGTTTCTTCCTTCGACAAATGGGTATTCCGGTCGGTTGGGGACTGCCCCGTTTGCGTCTGCAAAATATGCGCTGTTTCGCCGAAAAATGAACCAGTTCCCAACCGGCCCGCAGCGGGGTGGCACTGGCGTCTCGCCAGTGCTTCGTTCGGGCACTGGCAAAATGCCAGTGCCACCCGAACAACCGGCCCGCGAATCATCGACACCGAGCGAAACACTCGCGCACGCGGCGCTCAACCTCCGCCGACAATTCCCGCTCGTCGAGAACGGCAATCTCGGCCGGAAGGATCGGCTCGCCGTAGTGGACGCGGACTCTACCCCCACCGGGAAACATCTGCCGGCGCGGCCAGGCCTGATACGCTCCGTCGATCGCCGCCGGCAATATCGCCGCGCCCGAGCGAACCGCCAACGCTGTGAAGCCGGGTATGAACCGTCCGATCCGGCCGTCGGAAGAGCGTGTTCCCTCGGGGAAGATCGCCAACATCTCGCCCCGCTTCAGCCGGCGAAGCGATTCCTTTAGCCCGCTGATTCCCCTCCTTCCACGATCGAGCGGGATCACACCCAGCGATGTGATCAGCCAACGGAACGGGGCAAACCGGAAGAGCGACTGGCGGGCAAGATAGTTCACATGCCGTGGGCAACCTATGCCGACAAGCGGCGGATCGAGATGACTCTGGTGGTTGGAAACCAGCAGCACGCCGCCGGTCGCGGGGACGTTCTCCCGGCCGGTAACGCGAATCCGATACACAAGCACCGCCATCAGTTGCAGCAGATAGCGGAGAAACTCGTACCACAGGCGGCTGTGAAGGGGACGTTGAAACATAAGGATATGAATGACGAATGACGAAAATCAAATGACGAATGAATGACGAATGACGAATGCTAAGTGACGAATGACTAATATTGAAGCCCAAACATCAAATGCGATGTGCTTTTCGACATTCGTCATTTGATTTTCGTCATTCATTCGTCATTTGATTTTCGACATTCGTCATTTTCTCCATTGCTATCTTCTCCAACCTATCGACCACCTGCCCCAATGTCATCCCGTCCGTGCGAACCTCGACGGCGTCGGCGGCCGGCCGCAGCGGACCGACCGGCCTCGATGCGTCCTCCCGGTCGCGGCACTCTTGGGCGGCCAGCACGTCCTCGAACGTTACCGGCTCCCCTTGCGATTGCAGGTCGCCGAGGCGGCGTCGGGCACGCTCCTCCGCGCCGGCGGTAAGAAATATCTTGCACTTGGCCTTCGGAAAGGCCACCGTCCCCTGATCGCGCCCCTCGACGACGACGTCGTCCCCGCCGGCCAGCCGGCGTTGCAGCTCGACCAGCCGCTCGCGCACTTGCGGATTGTCGGCGGCGTAGCGAGTCACCGCGGTCACTTCCGTACTCCGTACCGCCTCGCTCACGTCCTCGCCGTCGACCGTGATTCGATCGCCGTCAACGACAATCTCCAGCCGGCGGGCCAATCGCGCCAAGTCCTCGGGCACGTCCCAATCGTATCCGCGCCGCAGCGCAGCCAGTGCCACCGCTCGATACATCGAACCGGTGTCGAGGAAGCGGAAGTTCAGCCGCCGGGCCAATGCCCTGGCGACCGTGCTCTTCCCAGCGCCGGCAGGTCCGTCGATGGTGATTATCATTGGATGTATTGTTGACAGTGTGACGCGAAATAATCGGTCCGTTTAGCTCGGCTACTCACGGTCGGCGGCAATTCCATTGAAACGACCGTGACTTGTCATTCAAGCAGCCGACCCACATTGATACATTGTGGCGTCATTGTCCGGTCAATGCAACACTACATATTCCGTTGACTTATTCCTGGTGAACCCCCCCTTCCATTGCTCATGGATCATTTGGTGGTATACTTTGTTGACATGGTTCCGCTACATCAGATTGAAACGGTTGCTGCTCGACTGGCTGAAGCCGCCGGGGCGGAGCGGGTGATTCTCTTCGGGTCTTACGCTCGGGGCCAGGCCCACGACGACAGCGACGTCGATCTGATGTTTGTCGCTCCCAGCGACTTGCCCCGTTTCAAGCGCAGCCGCGCCCTGTACTGTTTGCTCCGCCCGTACCCCTTTTCCATGGACTTGGTCGTCTACACGCCGGAGGAAGTGGAGCGGAGTAAAAAGTCGCCGCTTTCGTTCGTATCGACCGTGTTGCGGGAAGGAAAGACACTTTATGTCCGAGGAACAAAACCTCGCCCGGCAGTGGGTGGCAAAAGCGACCAATGATCTGCTCGGCGCGGACAATAACCTGAAGGCGGACAATGTACCCCGCGACGTGGTCTGTTTCCACTGCCAGCAGGCCGTGGAGAAGCTGCTGAAAGCATACTTGGTTGCCGCTGGACGTTCCCTCCCGCGCACGCACGACTTGCTGTTGTTGCTGGAGGAAGTGTTGCGGATCAGCCCTTCCGCGGAAGTGTTGCGGGATCAGCTCGCTTTGCTCATGCCTTACGTGGTCGAGATACGCTATCCCGACGAATGGTTTGAACCATCGGCCGAAGATGCAGCCGAGGCACGAAACGCAGCGGAAGCCGTTCGAGATTGGATGCGAAAAACATTGCCTTCATTGTTTGAATAACCCTCGTCTCGTATCCCGCAAGAATGTATTTACCTCTCCCGCGTGCGTGACATTTATCATGTGCCCGCCGCCGGGGATATACTCGTCGGCCTCGACGCGGCGGGCCGGAATCAGCAGGTCGCGGCGGCCGTGAATCTGACGGACGGGTATGCCCTCCAACGGCGTCGGACGCCAGCCGAGCAACGCACGAAGCACCCAATGCATGAAACGGGAATCCATTTCCTTGAACATCTCGACCACCAACACGTCGGCGCCAAGGGGGACAGTCCCATTTTCGCGGCCGATACGTGGGTTGGCAACGCAACATTCTCCGTGCCGCGAAAATTGGGGCAGTCCCCTCCACCGCATCGCCGGCGCGGCCAGCAGCTTCGGCACGCTCCACGCCGCCGCCGGCAGCAGCGGCAGCAACTTACCGCCCAGGCGATACATCGGGCGAAGTCCCCGCCGGGTATGGCAACTGGCGATCAGAACCACCGCGTCCGGCTTCAGGTGTCTCGCCATCTCGTAGGCCAACATGCCGCCGAACGATACGCCGCCCAGCAGCAACGGCGCGTCGCGCGACGGGGCGACGGTCTTCGCCATCCGTGCCGCATAGTCGGGCAAAGATTCCTTCCGCCGCGGCGGAATCCACGGCGGAACGATCAATTGCGGAAACGCACGCCGCTGCGGCTCAAACAGCCGATGGTCGGCGCCGAGGCCGGGCAATAAGATCAATTGGAACGCTGAACTCATGGCGGATTCGGTTCACAGGGGACTGTCCCAATTTTCGCGGCGCGGCGGATGTTGCCTTGGGAAATCGCTTGACCGCCGCGAAAATGGGACTGTCCCCCTGACGCTGCGGGAAGGGGACAGGTCCATGTTTTCGGCCAGCCGTTTGCCCGCGAAATGCGTTTTTCGACCGAAATAATGGACCAGTCCCCAGCCAACCCGTGAATGCTTACACGGTGGACTTGCCCGCCCGCTACACATTGGTGCAATACGCGCTAACTCTCTCGATCGATGAACACGTCGTCCGAGAGGCGGCGGTGGGCCGCTACGCCCAACTCGCTCAGACGCCGCCGCCGGCCCACGGCGTGCCACGGGCCAACCTCCGCCAACTCGGGCATGGTCTCGACCAATTGGCCGATCATCGTCTCCGCCATCCGGCGGATCGACTCCTGCTTCGAGCGCTCGCGGATCGCCAGCACCGTCTTCATCAACCGCACCAATCGCGATCGCTCCAGCACCGGCGAGACCAGCGAAGCATCGGCCTCGACCAGTAACTCGGCGACCGGCACTTCCAGCGCCTTCTGCCAGGCGTACAACTCGCTCAGCGGCAGATCGCTGGTGGCCTGCTCCTGCTCACGCACTTGCTCGACTTCCAGGTTGAGTCGTCGCGCCACCGTGCGGCGCGAAAGTCCTTGCAGTCGGCGCACCAACGCCAACCGCTGTAAGGGTTGGATCTCGGCCGCGGGAAGCGCCACCTCCCGAGGCGGTCCAACGTCAGTCGTTGCGCAATGTCCAATGCTCATGATAACGGGCTCCTTGGTTCACGCGACAACGCGAACCGGAAAGAAACGGGGAAAATAAGAGATAAGTCACGCACTCGGTCAACCAGCTTTCCACGTCCGGCCAACGCGAACGACCGAACGCTGCGGCGACGCCTCTTGCCCATCTTTCGAGCGCCGCGCCATGGACTGACCCGTCGACAGTCCGCCAGCGACTGCAGCCGCGGTTCCCAAAGAAAAAAGCAGCGGCCACCGTCAGTTCTGTATTTTACAAGCGTCGTCGAGCATTAGCAAGTAACACTTCTGGGTGGTGATGTTCGAGTTTATCTCAGAATCTGAGTTCGGGATAAGAGTTTTTGGCCAATAGCCGGCGGTTAACAACCGCCGGAGAGCGGCAAATTACAGAATAAATGTTTCAATACAGCAAAGCTGCGTTGGATTGGCAAGGTTCTGCGTCTGCCCGCGATCCTTCGGCGGCTGTTAGCGGCCTGTTGGAAAAGTCGGTTTTCGAGAGTTCGGGTGCCACTGCTGGCTTGTCCAGCAGTGTTTTCCCGGGTGTTTCTCCCCGCACTGCTGGGCAAGCCAGCAGTGGCGCCCTTTTTCAACGGGCTGTTAGCCGCCGGCTATCTGTTGTTCGTTTGCTTATCCCGAACTCAGGTTACAAAGTGCGGAACGCACCCAACTCAGGTTCCTGCAAAATTGCACAAATCTTCTTTTCTAACCCCTTTTGCATTCGGCAATGGTCTGGCCGCGGGGAGTTGACGACCTGGCCATCTTAGCCTTAGAATCGGTGTAATGTTCACGGGGTGAATTGGCTACATTCCTGTTATCCCGAGAAAAAATGGGATTGGGGCCGATTTGTGCTCGGTTCCGACGAATCTCGGGCTTTCCCGTTTCTCCTTCGGCTCTCGATGGGTGTCGGCATGGCCGTGCTTCAGGCAGTGCAAGGGGATCATCTCGGGGGGGTGATCCCTCTGGACGGGGAGGTAATGGTGCTCGGCCGGCATCCGGATTGCGACATTGTGCTCGAATCGGGCGCGGTCAGCCGCCAGCATGCTCGAATCCTGAAAACCGACGGCGAATACTACATCGAGGATCTGCACAGCCGCAACGGTACGCTGCTGAACGGACAGCAGGTTGCCCAGCGGCAGTTGCTTCGCGACGGCGACCATCTGGGTATCTGCGACCTCGAATTCATCTTCCGCCTTGGTCCCGACGAACTTGGGGATCTGTCGTCGACCGCCCGCCGCGACTTACCCACCGAAGCCCTGATGGTCGACGACGAGCCTTCGGTGAGCAGTTCGACGATCATGTCGAAGCTGAGCGTTTCGTCCGGCTCGACCGGCCTGAGGCTGGAGGTCAATTCGGAGGCCAAGCTGAAGGCCCTGTTGGAGATCAGCCAGAATTTGGGCAAGGCGCTGGGGCTGGCCGAAGTGCTGCCGAAGCTGCTGGACAGCCTTTTCGCCATCTTCGTACAGGCCGACCGTGGGTTCATCGTGCTGTTGGACCCGCACACCGGCCGGGTGGCGCCGAAGGCCATCAAATATCGACGCCAGGACGACACCCAGACGCTGCGGATCAGCCGCACGATCGTAAACAACGTAATGACGACCAAGGAGGCGATCCTTTCGGCCGACGCGGCATCCGATTCCCGCTTCGAGATGGCCGAAAGCATCGTCGATTTCCAGATACGCTCAATGATCTGCGCGCCGCTTGTCAATCGCGACGGCGAAGCGTTGGGGATCCTTCAGCTCGACGCGCTCGACGCGCGGAACCGCTTCGGCAAGGAAGACCTGGACCTGCTGGTCGCGGTGGCCTGCCAGGCGGCGTTCGCCGTGGAGAACGCTCAGTTGCACGAGTCGGCGCTGCGCGATCAGGCCTTGCGGCGCGAGTTGTCCGTGGCCCACGAGGTGCAGCGTGGGTTCCTGCCGACCGCCGCCCCGCAGGTTCCAGAATACGATTTCTTCGAGTTCTACGAACCGGCCAATCAGCTCGGCGGCGACTATTACGATTACATCGAATTGCCCGGCGGACGGCTGGCGGTGGTCGTGGCCGACGTGTCGGGTAAGGGCATCTCGGCCTCGCTGCTGATGGCCAAGCTGTCGGCCGAAACCAGATACTGCCTGGCCAGCGAACCCGATCCGGCTCAGGCGGTCGGCCGGCTGAACCGCGCGTTTTGTGGCAGTTTTTGGGAAGACCGCTTCGTCACGATGGTCCTGGCGGTGCTCGATCCACGCCGGCACGAGGCGACGATCGTCAACGCCGGCCATATGCCGCCGCTGTGGCGGCGCGGGCCGAAGGCCGTCGAGCCGGTTGCCGAGGAGGATACCCGACTGCCGTTGGGCGTCGATCGAGAGGTGGACTACGTCCATCATACGATGCGTCTGGCGCCCGGCGACGCGCTGGTCCTTTACACCGACGGGATCACCGAGGCGATGAACGACAAGGACGAGCTATACGGATCGCGGCGGCTATTGGATGTGTTGAACTCCGACGTGGAGCGGGTTCCGATGCTCGGCCGCCGCATCCTCGACGACGTGAAGCAGTTCGTCGGCGCCCGGCCGCAGAGCGACGACCTCTGTTTGACCTGTTTCGGAAGAACCAGAGTGGAATAGCGGGGAAATACAATGCGCAAACTAGACATTTACATTGAAACGTCGGTATGGTCGCATGTCTTTGCCAATGACGCTCCTGAGTCGCGAGCGGCCACGGAGCGGTTTATTGATGATGCAAGAAAAGGGCAGTACGAATTATACGTATCGGACGTGGTAATGGACGAGTTTGCAAAGGCATCTGAAGAATTGAGGCGGCTTCTTCGGGGGCTTGTAACGGACCTTTCGCCGGTTTTTTTGGACTTTGACGACGATGCTTCAATCCTTTCCCGCGAGTACATTCAGCATGGCATCGTTCCGCCGTCGAAAGTGGACGACGCCCGACATGTGGCCGTTGCGGTGGCGAACGAATTGGACATTCTCTTAAGTTGGAATTATCGCCATCTTGTGAACGTGCGTAGACGAGAATTGTTCCACCAAGTAAGCGTAAACAACGGTTATTTTAAACCTCTTCAAATCATCACGCCACCGGAGGTAAGCGATGCCGTCTAACAAAATGATGCAAGAAGTATGGCGGTGGAAGGAAGAAATCGCCCGCGAGACCGAGGGAATGACTTCGGAAGAATTGATCGCTTATTACCGTCAGGCGGAACGGCGATTGGTGGAAAAAACCGGAGGCGGGGAGTTGAATCTACGACGGCTCGCTCGACCGCGACGGCAGTCTAATGAGGGTAAATTATGAGCGTCCCGGACTTTCAGAGCATGATGTTGCCCTTGCTGGAAACAATTGCCGATGGCAAGGAGTATTCCAATCGTCAGGTGGCCGATCTGTTGACAGATCGTTTTGCGCTTACGGACAATGATTTGCAGCAAATGCTGCCCAGTGGCGCTCGAACGATATTCACAAACCGCCTCGCCTGGGCAAAAGCGCACCTTAAGAAGGCGGGGCTGCTAGAAAGCCCTTCACGTGGGACTCTGCTTATCACAGCTAAAGGCCGGGATGTCGTGAATCAACATCCGAACAAGGTAAACATTCGTTTCCTTAAGCAATATCCCGGCTACGTTTGGCATCGCGCAAAAAAAGCTGAACATGAAGCAGAAGAAGTGGATAACGAAAGCGAAAACACTCCTGAAGAACTATTGGAAGCATCTTATCAAACATTACGCGATGAATTGGCGGCCGATCTGCTCGAAAAGGTAAAAAGCTGCTCACCCCTCTTCTTTGAAAGATTGGTTGTTCGCTTGCTGGTTGCGATGGGTTACGGTGGTTCGTTGGCCGACGCCGGACAGGCAATTGGTCGAAGTGGAGATGAAGGCATAGATGGCATCATAAAGGAAGACAAGCTCGGACTGGACGTGGTGTGCATCCAAGCAAAACGCTGGAACAGCAATTCCGTGGGACGAGAAGCCGTGCAAGCATTTGCCGGAAGCATGGAAGGATACCGGGCAAGAAAGGGAGTTTTCATAACCACTGCTACATTCACAAAAGGCGCCATCGAGTATGTAAAGCAAATCGAACGTCGAATCGTCTTGATTGATGGAGAGCAATTAGCTGAACTGATGATCGACCATGGGATCGGTGCTAAGACTGTACAAACATATTCCCTCAAAGCTGTGGATATTGATTATTTTGTCGATGAGTAATCCCCGCCGGGTTGCAACCCAGCCTACATTGAGCTATTCGCAAATGCGACAAAACGAATCAACGTTGTTTACCACCGGCGGTTACGCCGGAAAATGTTTTTTCCATAAGGATGTTTACCGATGGCATGGCTTGGACGTGGCAGGCAGAAAACCCCCAAAATGCAACCTCAGACGAAAGCACCTCGGTCGGCGTCTCCGTCGCCGGAGGTCGAGCGACGCGCGACCGAGATCGGCCGCGAGTTGCTGAAAATGGCCCGCGATTATAAGAGCGGCGTTTTTTCCGCCCGATTCTGGTCCGACCAGTTGATGAACTGGTCGATGAAAGACCCGGCCTTCAAGATTCAACTGTTCCGCTTCATCGACGTTTTTCCGATGCTTCGCACCCCCGCCTTGGTGCATGACTACCTGACCGACTATCTGAGCCAGCCGGACGTCACGCTGCCGCCGGGAATGGACATAGGGCTGAAGGCCGGCGGGTTGGCCAAGGGAATCATGGCCAAGACAATCTCCGGCCGAATCACCGCCATGGCGCAGAACTTCATGGCCGGAGTGGACGCCGCCTCCGCGCTGCCCGCCCTGAAAAAACAGTGGAAAGAGGGCGTCGCCTTCAGCGTCGATCTGCTCGGCGAGGCCTGCCTCAGCGACGAGGAGGCCCGGGCGTATCAAGGCCGCTACCTCGATCTGGTCGAAATGCTGCCCGGCGCGGTTGCCGAGTGGCCGTCCAATCCGCTGCTGGAAAACGACCACCTCGGTCCCATCCCGCGGACCAACGTGTCGATCAAGATCAGCTCGCTCTGTGCCCGAACCGATCCGATCGATTTCCAGCGGTCGCTCCAGGCGCTGATCGAAGGCTTGCGGCCGATCCTCACAAAAGCCGCCAAAAACAACGTCCTGGTCAACTTCGACATTGAACAATTCGCCATAAAGGATCTGACCCTCTCGCTCTTCGAGCGATGCTGTGAGGAGATCGACTTCCCCGCCGGGCTGGCGTTGCAGTCATATCTCCGCAGCGGCGACGAGGACGTACGGCGGATCATCGACTGGTCGAAGCGGACCGGCCGGCAAGTGACCATCCGCCTGATCAAGGGTGCCTACTGGGACTACGAATCGATCAACGCCGAGCGGATGGGCTGGCCAGTCCCGGTCTGGACCGACAAACGGCTGACCGACGCCTGCTTCGAGCGGATGGCCGAGCGGCTGGTCGATGCCATTCCCGAGCGGCCGGGCCAAGGCGGAGTCACCCTCGCGCTCGGCTCGCACAACATCCGTTCGATCGCATACACGCTGGCGCTGATCGAGAAGCGAGGTCTGCCACAGTCGGCGCTCGAAGTGCAAAAGCTCTCGGGCATGGCCGACCAGCTCCGCGCGGCGCTGAACGGCCGCGGCCTGCGGGTCCGCGAGTACACGCCCGTCGGAGAGATGATACCCGGCATGGCCTATTTCGTCCGCCGGCTGCTGGAGAACACGTCGAATCAGTCGTGGCTTCGGGCCGGTTTCTCCGACGAAGTGCCGGACGACGTGCTGTTGGCATCGCCGCAGGTGGCCGTTACCGAGAAGCCCAGCCACACGACCGGCGCCGCGGCCGCACGTCGGCATAACCTCACCCCGGCCGTCGAGGGTCTCGGCGACGGACTGCCGATGGTCAACGAGTCGATGCGAGATTTCTCGCAGACGGACCAGCGCGACGGGTTCACCCAGGCGGTGGCCGCCACCAAGGTGCCGTCGGTCGATCGTGTGCCCGGGGTCAAGGAAGCTGAAAAGGCGATTGCCACCGCGCACGCCGCCTTCCCCGCCTGGCGCGACCGCGACCCGATCGAACGCTCCCGGATGCTCGTCGAAGCCGCCAAGTTGATGCGTGGGCGCCGCGACGAATTCTCCTCGATCATGATCCGTGAGGCGGGCAAGCCCTGGCGCGAGGCCGACGCCGACACCTGCGAGGCCATCGACTTCTGCGACTTCTACGCCCGAGACTCCGTCCGCCTGTTCCAACCGCAACGGATGGGCGTGTTCGTCGGCGAGTTGGATGAGCTTTGGCACCAGCCGCGGGGCGTGGTCTCGGTCATCAGTCCGTGGAACTTCCCCCTGGCAATCTGCTGCGGCATGACCGTCGCCGCGCTGAGCGTCGGCAACACGGCGATCGTCAAACCTTCCACTCAGACCCGCGGCGTCGCCCGGGCGATGTGCGAAATCCTCTGGCAGGCCGGAGTGCCGAAGGACGTGCTCCAGTTCCTACCCGGCTCCGGCCGAGAGGTGGGCGACATCCTGGTCCGCGACCCGCGCGTGGCGATGATCGCCTTCACCGGCTCGAAGGAGGTGGGCCTCAGCATCCTCGCCGCCGCCGGACAGACGCCCGAGGGGCAGCCCTTTGTCAAAAAGGTCGTCTGCGAGATGGGTGGTAAGAACGCCATCATCATCGACGATTCGGCCGACCTGGACGAGGCGGTGCTCGGGGTCCGCAAGTCGGCCTTCGGTTACTGCGGCCAGAAATGCTCCGCCTGTAGCCGGGCGATCGTACTGGACGGCGTCCACGACCAGTTCCTCAAGCGATTGGTCGAATCGACCCGCACGCTGATTATCGGCGACCCGGCCGATCCGGGCACCGACTTCGGCCCGGTGATCGACGAGGGCGCCGCGGCGAAAATCCGCGAGTACATCGAGATCGGCCGTAGCGAGGGCAAGCTGGAGTTGGCCTGCGAGGTGCCCGAGGGCTTGGCCGAGCGGGTCGGCATGCCCTACGTCGCCCCGCACATCTTCTCCGGCATCCGCCGCGAACACCGGCTGGCCAACGAAGAGGTTTTCGGACCGGTGCTGGCGGTGATGCGAGTGAAAAGTTTCGAGGAGGCCATCGACCTGGCCAATTCGACCGTCTACAAGCTGACCGGCGCGGTCTTCAGCCGCAAGCCGTCGCATCTGGAATTGGCTCGCCGCGAGTTCCGCGTCGGCAACTTGTACTTGAACCAAGGCAGCACGGGCGCGTTGGTCGGCCGTCAGCCGTTCGGCGGCTTTGGTCTTTCCGGCGTCGGCAGCAAGGCCGGCGGCTCGGACTATCTCCTCCATTTCACCGAGCCGCGTAGTTGTTCCGAGAACACAATGCGTCGCGGCTTCGCCCCGGGGCTGGAGGATTAGCGACCTGCACAACATTATCGGGGGAATTATGGTTGATCTTATATTCTTTTCTTGGAAAGGAGTAATGCAATGCCGAATTCAGAAGAATTAACATCTAAAGAAATTGAAGAAGTACGAGAATTATTGCGGCAGCAAGGGTTGAATACGGAACTGCCTAAAATGAAGACGCATCGTTTGCCAGAGAATGAAGAACTTTTTGGAGGATTTTTGAGGAGATTGGGTGTTGTTGGGCAGTACATTGCCTGGACATATAACAAAGGAAAACGCATTGTTAAAGTATTGTTAGCTCGACTTTTGCCCTTTTTCAGGTCGCTAGGCGGCCTGAGTGAGGGCGAAAAGTAATAGTTCTCGTAAAGGTCGCGGTAGTTTTGTAAAGGTATCGTCTTGGCCATGTGTTACAAAAGCCCATTCCACCCACAACCAG
>JAUWNG010000152.1 GCA_030612765.1 Planctomycetota bacterium | reverse complement strand
TGTTGAACTTTCACCCCCGAGTCGATACATACCACGATAGGCCTCCTTGCCTGCGAGAAAAGGATTTGTGATCAACCTTTTCATCGACAAGGACGGCCTTTCTTTTTGCGCAAAATCCCTTATCCTAGTGCCATTGGGGACACATTACTCAATTCAACCCGACTTAAGTGGTCGGGAGTCTTTGTTTCGACTTTGCCTACACGAGTCGCTGTGAAAATTCCGCCGTGGTCGGTTGCCACCTTGCTTTGCGACCGTCGGCCCACATATCCACCCCGCAATGTAGCGGGCTGCCGCCGACTGTCAATGTTCCTTCGTTTTTCGAGAGCTATCGCGGCTACCCGCTCCCGTTAGCACTGGCCAAACGCCAGTGCCACCCAGTGGACGGCACACGGAGTGTGCCTGCTACATTGGCAGGCAATTGTGCGCTCACTTTCCAAAAACGCCTCTCGGGCGGGTTTTTGCGCGCGAACTGCGATTTTGGGGCCAATTTAACCCGGCGCATCCAGGTTGATTAACCCGGGGTTAAACTGCACTTACGATTTAAGCGCGGCCACAATGCGAAATGAATAGCCCTGGTTTCAAGCGGTTTGAGAACATCTTCGGCCCTTGGCGAATCGGCGCAAGAATTAAATGGCGAAATCGGGAATTTTTTCCAGTTAATTCAAGCCAAAAAATCGATTGTAACCTGAATAACAACATGGACTTGTGGCGACGGATCGCGAACCTTTCGCAATTGCCCCTCCTGCGGTGTATGCGCGACGAGGTCATTCTACCAGCCGGAAACACCTAAAAAAAGGCTGTTTTCTGGCCGCCGGGATTTTCGCCTTTTTTGCAAGGGGCTATGGCGGGCGCAAAAACCGCTTTTTCCACCCAAAAATCATGCTACACAGGCTTTTCCGCAAGCCTGGGAGCGCATATTCGTACTATTTGTGGCGATGTTTTTCGGAGCCGCCGGGTCACGACCCGGCCTACGATACTTTCACCGCCCGATTCTTCAGCAACGACTCGGTTTGCTTTTTGCAGAGGAGCACGGCGTCGCGGGCCAGTTCGCCGGCCAACAGCGGCGACGGCTCGTCGGCGCGGACGGAACGGACCACCTCTTTCAGTTCCGACACAAAGGCGTCCACCGGATCGGCCGAGCCGAGCTTAGGCCGCGACGCACGGCCGCCGTCGGTCAGCACCGTCAGCGGAGTAACCGCGTCGCCCAACTTCGGCAGCGCCATGTAGTCGAACAGTAGTGTGGCCTTCTCCAGATACAACTCGAAGCCGTGGGTAAAGGGACGCCCCTGCTGGTCGATCACGCCGCTGGCGGCAGTGACCATCCGCGGCGGGTCGTAGAGAAACTGCGTGGAGAACCGTTCGGCCACCGCTCCGCGCATCGTGCCGACAGTGTGGACCGCCCGAGGCATCCCGAAAACCAGCCGAATGAAATGGGCGTCGTGGACGTGCAGATCGAGCATTGGCCCGCCCGCTTTTTTAGGGTCGTAGAAGTCGGGCAGCCAGGTGGGGTCGGAGATGATCCGTTTGAAATGCCCGCCCAGCGGCGCGCCGTATTTGCCGCTTGCGATCGCCCGATAGGCAAACTGATACTCGGGAAAGAAGGGCAACACATGTCCGATCAGCAGGAGCTTTCCCGCCCGCTCGGTCGCTCGGACCATTCGATCGGCGTCGGTGGGATTCAAGGCAATTGGTTTTTCGCAGAAGACGTGTTTGCCCGCCTCGAGCGCGGCGACGGTCACTTCCGCGTGCCAGTTGGGCGGCATGCAGACGTCGATCAGATCGAGCCGCGGATCGACGATCATTTCGTCGATGTCCCGATAGCGGCTAACGCCGGCGAGGTCCATGATTTCGCCGCGCGGGCCGAAATTGCCCTGGATCGACCGCCAATCGCCGGAGAGTCGTTTCGGGTCTTGTTCGCAAAGGGCCGCGACCTTCACGCCGCGGATTTTTTGGTAGGCGTGATAATGGGTCATGCCCATGAACCCGATGCCCGCTATGCCAACGCGTATCATGTGTTGCTCCAGTGGATAAGGAGAGTGAGGGTCACGAATGTTTCAATTCTTTCGACAGTGTCAAAACAATCTGTTTGCCATACTGGGCCCGCTGCTGGTGCAAGATATTCTCGTGGACCCGCTTGCCGATGTGCCAATACAGCAGGACCAAGTTGTTTGGCCCTGCGAAACCGCAAGCGGTTTTCTTACTAACCACCGACCACTGACCACTAGCCACCGGCCACTTCCCAAAACCTCCCATACCCCTCGTCCCACGCCGCCGTGTTTTGCGGTTCGTACTCCTCGACCGGGAAGCTGCGGCGGATCACCTCGCGGGCCTCGGCGATCGAGGATACTTCGCCGTCGGCCAGGGCCTGCATCATCAGGTTGCCGACGGCGGTGGCCTCGATCGGACCGGTCACGACCCGCCGGCCGCAGGCGTCGGCCGCCGCCTGGCAGAGCTGCCGGTTCCGCGTGCCGCCGCCGACTATGTGGATCGTCTCGATTCCGCCGGAAGGGGACAGGTCCGATTTGTGCGAAGCACCCTCCGGGCCGCTCTGCGGCAAATCGGACCTGTCCCCCTCGGACAGTTCCTCGCATAAGCCGAAAACCTGGCGGAACTTCATGGCGATGCTCTCCAACGCGCAGCGGAGGACGGCCCCTTTGTCCTCGGGCACGGATTGGCCCGTGCGGCGGCAGAACTCGGCGATCGCCTGGGGCATGTCGCCGGGGGCCAGAAAGTCCGGCGCATCGGGGTTGACGAACCGCCGCAACGGCTGCGCGGCGGCGCCGAGACGGTTGAGCGCCTCCCAGTCCAGGTTTGCGCCGGCGAGGTTCCACGCCCGGCGACATTCCTGAACGAGCCACAGCCCGGCGATGTTCTTCAGCAGCCGGGTAGTGCCGCCGACGCCCCCTTCGTTGGTAAAGTTCAACCGCAGCACCGTATCGTTGACCACCGGCCGGGGCGACTCGACGCCCATCAAGGCCCAGGTGCCGAGGCTGATGTAACACCAGTCGGGCCACTCGCCTGGCTTGACTGACGCCGGGACGGCCATCACCGCGCTGGCCGTGTCGTGCGAGCCGGGCAAGACGACCTTGGTCCCCTCCAAGCCGGTCTCGGCGGCCAGGTTCAGCCGCAACGGGCCGAGCGTCGTCCCCGGCTGCTCGATCCGGCCGAGTATCCGCGTGGGCAGCGAAAACTTCTCCAACAACTCCGTGGCCCAGCCTCCCTTGACCGGATTGTATAACTGGCTCGTGCTGGCCTCGGTCATCTCGTTGCACTTCACGCCGGTCAGCAGCCAGTGGAACAGGTCGGGGACCATCAGCAGCGTTTCGGCCACGTCCAACAGCGGAGAGCCGGCGAGTTTCATCGCCAGCAGTTGATACAGCGTGTTCAGTTGCATGAACTGCAAGCCGGTATGGCGGAAAATCTCCTCGCGGGGGACGATCTCGAACGCTTTTTCCATCATGCCGTTGGTGCGGCCGTCGCGGTAATGGTACGGATTGCCGAGCAACTCGTCGCCGCCGGCCAGCAGCCCGAAGTCCACGCCCCAGGCATCGACTCCCACGCTGGCGACGTGTTTGCACTTTTCGGCCGCTGCGCGCAAGCCCTGCCGCACGTGGGTCCATTGCCCGAGCAGGTCCCAATACAACCGCCCGTCCGCCTCGACCGGTCCGTTCTCGAAGCGGTAGACCTCTTCGAGCCGCAGCTTATTTCCATCGAACAGTCCCAGCACGTGGCGACCGCTTGAGGCGCCCATGTCAACCGCCAGATAAGCCTTTTGGGTCATGGCCGATCACCGCCTTTCAGAAATCCGCCAATGCGTTGGGCGCCATGCGGCAAGCGCAGCTTGCCCGTGGCGTTACGATGGAACACACGGGTAAGCTGCGCTTACCCATGACACCCGGTATTCTGGATCAAATGAACGATCTGTTCTAGTCCCCTGTGAACGGTTACGATATCCGAAGCAACAAGTGGAAAACAGCCCGCGATTGCGATTGCGTGGGAGAATGGCGGCATTTCACGCCCCCCGCGACCGCAGTCGCGGGGCGTTATTGCGCCATCGACGTTTTGATGTTCAACAAATAGTGCTTTTTCGCCGTCCAACGCCCGATCCCTGGGAATTCAATTGTGATCGGAAAATTGTGTGGGTCGCCCGCTCCGCCCTTGTCGCTTATGGGCCAAGAGCTTAAGATAACGGGCTTATGATTCTCTAGTTAGGGAGGAATAGCCGTGGAATCGACGCTTATGACATTGGTCTCTCGTGCGGTGTTGTTTGCCCAGGAGGCGGGCGGAGGAGGAGAAGCCGGGCTGATGGATGGTCTGTTGAACATGCTGCCGATGTTTATCGCCATTTTCGCCCTCTTCTATTTCCTCCTGATCCGTCCGCAGCGCCGCGAGCAGGCCCGGCGGCAGGAAATGCTCGGTGCGGTGAAGAAAAACGACCGCGTGCTCACCTCCGGCGGCATCTACGGAGTAGTCGCCAACGTCAACCGCGACGCCGACGAGGTGACCGTCAAGGTCGACGAGGCCACGAACACGAAGCTGCGGCTGACGCTAAGTTCGATCGCCCGGGTGTTGGGCGACGGACCTTCGGGCCAGCCCGACAACAAATAAACTTTCCAGGAAACCATCCGTCATGCCTTGGTACGTTAATCCTCTGTTTGCTCAAGCCGCCGAGCAAAAACCGGCCGGCATCCCCTGGTATCTGCATCTTCTGGTCGCACTGGCCGCGTTGTTTGTGTCGTTCTTCCTGGGCAACTACTTGGGCAAGAAGCTGCGCATGCCCGACCACGGCTGGAAGATCGGCCTGATCCTGTTCTGCCTGCTGGCCAGCGTGGCGATATTGCTGATGGGGCCGTCGTTGAAGTTGGGTATCGACTTGAGAGGGGGCGCGCTGCTGGTCTACGAGGTCGACCAGACAAAGAAGAGGACGGATCAGGCCGTGGACATGAACGAGCTGATCGACGCCATCAAACGCCGCGTCAACCCCGGCGGACAGAAGGAAGTCACCATCCGCACGTCCGGCTACGAGCGGATCGAGGTGATCGTGCCCGAGGTCGACGAGGCCGAGGTGCAGCGGATCGAACGGCTCATCACCACCACCGGAAACCTACAGTTCCGCATCCTGGCCAACAACCGCAAAGACAAGGATCTAATCGAACGGGCCAAGGCCGATAAGGAGCGGACGAAGTTTCTGGACGCCTCGGGCAAGCTGACGGCCTGGTGGGTGCCGGTCAAACCCGCCGAGGAAGAAAGCATTGAAAATATTCCCGGCATTGCCGTGCGCAAGAAGAAAAAGGGCGAACGCGAAATCACCGAAGTTTTGGTCGTGACCGACAAATACAACGTCACCGGCGCATATCTGGTCGACGCCAGCTCAAGTGCCGACAAGAGAGGGCAGCCGAGCGTGAGTTTCACCTTCGACAATAAAGGGGGGGAGCGGTTCGGAGGACTGACCGGCGAGCATCCGCCCGACAAGCAGACCGGTTTTACCTACAAGCTGGGCATCATCCTCGACGACATGTTGTACTCCGCGCCGCAACTCAATGAGCAGATTACCCGCCGCGGCGAAATCAGCGGCTCCTTCACCCAGGAGGAAGTGGAAGAATTGGTCAACGTGCTGAAGGCGGGGAGTCTGCCAGCCGCGCTTGCCAAGGAGCCGATCAGCAAGCTCTTCAGCGGCCCCACGCTGGGGCAGGATACGATCACCAAAAGCACCAACGCGATGATCATCGCCGCGATCCTCGTCCCCTTGTTCATGCTTTGGTACTACCGCTTCTGCGGCATTGTGGCCGACTTCGCGTTGCTGTTGAACATATTGGTCCTCTTCGCCATCATGCTCTCGGTCAATGCGGTTTTTACCTTGACCAGCTTCGCCGGCCTGGCGCTGACGATCGGCATGGCGGTGGACAACAACGTGCTGGTGTTTGAACGGCTGCGCGAGGAGCTTGCGCGCGGCGCCGCGCTGCGGATGGCGATCCGCAACGCCTTCCAGCGGGCAAGCACCACCATCATCGACGCCAACCTGACCACCCTGATCGTGGCCACCGTGCTCTACGTCATCGGCAAGGACCAGTTGAAAGGTTTCGCGGTGCCGTTGTTTATCGGCATGACGATCAGCATGTTCACGTCGATCTTCGTCTCCCGAGTTATTTTTGACATTGCCGAAAAACGGCGTTGGATCACCGAGGTCAAGATGCTCCGGCTGATTGGCCGGACGAACATCGACTTCCTGCGGTTGTTTCCTTATACCGCGACGATGTCGATCATCTTCATAGTGCTGGCGGTGGTGGTGTCGGCATACCGGGGGGCGGGTCTGTTCGACATCGACTTCACCGGCGGCGTATCGGTCCAAGCGGTGTTCGACCAGCCGGAAAACACCGGCGAAGTGCGGAGACTGCTCGGCGATCGCCCCGAATCCCAACGGTTGCCCGATCTGGCCATCAGCGACGTGTATCTCGAGGGAGAGAAGCGGGGCCGGCGATTCATGCTCAATACCTCGGAGATGGACATAGAAAAGGTCAAGCACGAACTGACGCAAGTGTTCGGCGACAAACTATCGCGGAATTCGCTGGAGTTCACGCCGCTGGAGATCATTTCCTCCGGCGGCGAAGCCGCGCCTTCACCCGACGCCAAGCCGGCGGAACCGCCGGACCGGGACCAAACGCGCCGCGATCTGCCGCCGCGGACGATGCTGGCATTCGCGGGCGGGGACGCGCTGGCACTGATGCTGGCCGACGACTCCAAGGAACCCTCGGCCGGCAATGTAGCACAGCCGCCCTCGGCTGTGCAGAATCGCCCAGGACAGCCGGAGGCGGCCGTCCCACAAGCCGCCGCGGAGCGCCAGCCCCTCGCCCGCCCCGATCAGTTCGCCGGCGGAGTGCGCACTCAACTGACCTTCAAGTTGCCGGTCAACTACCAAGCCGTCGAGCAGTATTTGGGCGCGGCGCTAGATAAGGCGGGGCTTTCGCTGGAATCGGTATCCTACAAGATTTCCAGCGATAAATATACGGAAGGTGAAAGCACAAAATATCCGCTGTGGACCTTGAAAATCATGCTCCAGCCGAAACAGGTTGACTCTCTGCTGGAAAGCATGAAAACCTATCTCGCCGAGAATCCGATCTTTCCCTCCTCGAGCGAGATCGGCACGACGGTGGCGGGCAACACGCAACTGTTGGCCATCTACGCCCTGACCACAAGCTGGCTGTGCATCATCTTCTACCTCTGGATACGGTTCCAGGGCGTGGCCTTCGGTCTGGCGGCGGTGGCGGCATTGATCCACGACGTGTTCATCGTACTGGGGGCCGTCGCGGTGAGCATCTACGCGGCCCCATATCTGGGCTTCCTGATGATCGAGCCGCTGAAGATAAATCTGCCCATCGTGGCCGCGTTCCTGACGATCATCGGGTTCTCGGTCAACGACACGATCGTCATCTTCGACCGCGTCCGCGAGGTCCGCGGCAAGGCCCCCAACATCACGCGGGAGATGATCAACCTGAGCACGAACCAAACCCTCTCCCGCACGCTGCTGACCTCCTTCACCTCGCTGTTGGTGATCGTCGTGCTCTACATCTGCGGCGGCGAGGCGATTCACGGTTTCGCCTTCGCGTTGATCGTGGGCGTACTCACCGGAACGTACAGTTCCGTTTACGTGGCCTCGCCGATCCTGCTCTGGCTGTTCGGCAAACGCGAGCCGGGCAAGAACAAAAAGCAAAATACAACCGCCGATCTCAGGAAGACGAATCTCCCGTCGCGCCGTCCGTAAATGAAATTGCGTGATTCCGGGAGGAAACTCGTTTAGCCCCGGCGCCCATGCCTCGTTGTTACACACAAGTCTTGGCTACTTCGACCCGTAGGGTCGTTTGGCAATAGCCCAGCGATTTATCGCTGGGGCGAAAGGGGAGAATAGAATCTGCTCGTCCCGTAGGGACGGTTGAAAACGTGTCTGGCGCCAACGCTTTCGGTCGTCCCTACGGGACTTATCACTCTCAATTCGCCCATTTCCCCAGCAGTACAGAGACAGTCCGGTTTTTAAGTTGTTATTTCTTCGGTAGTTAGCATGGCATCCACCTCACTTTTTGGTGGTGGTATGGCGAGGTGAACGACGAGAAGGTTATGCACAAGCACCGTCAATCCAACTTGCCGTTGCGCACGACTTCGACCACGCCCGGAAAATTGACGCATCGAACGATGTTGCTTCAAGTCGGCAAACCCCAATTCCACAGTCTGACCCCGGAGCCGGTAGAGCTTTTTCGCCTCCGCAGTCGCCATACGCGCTCGGTGAGCCTCGACCAACGCTTCGTGTTCGCTACGTTTGACGGATCGGCCACGGTTCGGGTTGGTGCTGCACGAACCTTGACGAGAGCACGACCGACAGTGTCGTGGCGAGCAGCGATAACTATGCACCACATTGATCTGTCCGTCGCTCTGTCGTCGTTTGTCCCGGCCGATCCAAGGCATCGGATGGCCCGCCGGACAGCGATACATGTTTTCCTCCGGCAACCAAGTGAAGTGTTCCTTTCCGATCGGACGCGGCTTCGCGCCTTGCTTCTTTTTCTTTTGCGAAAAGTCGTTCTCCTGCCACGGACCATACAACGCAAGCCCTGCTTGGTCGCAGATCGCAAGATTGCACGCCGTCACATAGCCGGCGTCGACAAGCATGGTTTTTGGTTTTACGCCCGTCCAGCTTGCGAGCCGTTCCAACATCGGGCCGAATGTTCCCGCGTCGGTCGGTTGGGCAAACACTTGATAACCCAGGCACAATGGCGAATCCAAATCCCGAATCAATTGCACGTTGTACAACGGCCGGAAGACATTGTGTTTGTCGCGGCCGAGCGCCGCCTCGGGATCGCTCGCGCTGACCACGATTTTCTCGGGTTTTCGGCGTCTTTTCGGGTCTTGCCGGTTGTTGACCGCGTGCAATTCGGTCAATCGCTCCCGGGCGCGTCGGTAACGACGCCTTTGTCCTTCGCGGGTGTCGGGGTTCTTTGCCATCCACATCGGCACGTTCGGCGGCGGCTGGTCGGCCGCATCGGCCAGACACGCGCTTTCCAGTTCCGTCAAACGTTGTTCGACGGTCGTCTCGTTCACCAGACGATGCCGCGAGGCGTTGGCCGCCACCGACGAACCATCCAAAGAAGCGCGTTCGGCTGGGGTCACGCCAAGTTGCCAAGCGAGTTGAAGCACCTCGGCATTCCACTGTTCGAGCAATGGTGCGATGCGGTCGGCGAAGTCATACCAACATGTGCGCGACGGCTGAATTCCGAAGCCGGCCCATTGGATCACGATGTTTTCCTTGGCGTCGCGGAACCACTGGCTGGGTTGAGGTCGCCCCAACCGCATTTCGATCAGCACAATAACCAGCATCAAATCGGGGCGGATCGGCGGTTTGCCGGCGCCGCTGTAGATGGCGAACAGGGGCGTCAAATCCAGTTGTTTCATCGCCTCCGCCACCTTTCGTGCCGGATGATTCGCCGACACTTGTTGATTCCGAACTTGCCATTCGTCCGACCGCTCGTTCCAAGGCGGTTCGGCGAACTGAACATTGTTCCTCTTGCGGGGCCGCCTCGTGCAGCCTACCATCGTTTAGCCTCCTTGCATTTGGGAGCAGACTGTTTGGACTTAACTAGTCTGCATAAAATACCCAAATGCCGGGAGGTCAATTATTTTTGCTACTCTGCCTCCATTACCAATTAAACCGGACTGTCTCT
>JAUWNG010000124.1 GCA_030612765.1 Planctomycetota bacterium | reverse complement strand
TTGCCCGCCGTTTCTGGTGGATACACGGCGGGCAAGCCCGCCCGCTACACATTGATTGTTGATAAACGCCCTGAACCATAAACACCCCACATATATCAAAACACCACGACTTACATAAACTCACTTTCTGATAGAATAAGGGGTTTGCCCCAATTCGCCCGTGCAACGACGCCGCCACAATATGCATACTTCCGACATCCTTGTCCGAGGCGCCCGAGAGCATAATCTTCGGGACATCAACGTGCTTCTGCCCCGGCACGGCCTAATCTGCTTTACGGGCGTCAGCGGGTCGGGCAAAAGCTCGCTGGCCTTCGACACCCTCTATGCCGAGGGGCAACGGCGCTACGTGCAAAGCCTCTCCAGCTATGCCCGGCAGTTCCTTGGGCAGATGCCCAAGCCCGACGTGGACCTGATCTCGGGCCTGAACCCGGCAATCTCGATCTCTCAGCGCGGCGCCGGTCACAGTCCTCGCTCCACGGTCGGCACGATCACCGAAATCTACGACTATCTACGGGTGCTCTACGCGCGGGTTGGAACCGGTCACTGCTCGCAGTGCGGCCGCCCCATCACCGCGCAGAGCCGCGAGAGGATCATCGAGCGCATCCTCGCCCAGCCGACGGGTACGCGGCTGATGGTCTTGGCCCCCGTGGTTCGCGGTCAGAAGGGACGATTCAAAGACCTCTTCGACGACTTGCAGAAACAGGGGTTCGTCCGAGCGAGGGTCGACGGCCGAGTGGTTCGTCTGAGCGAAGACCCGCGGCTCGACCTCCAGATGCGCCACGACGTCGAAGTGGTAATCGACCGGCTGACGATCGACTCGAAGGTCCGCGGCCGGCTGGCCGAGGCGGTTGAGTTGGCGTTGCGGCTCGGCGACGGGAGTCTCGTCGTGGCGACGGAAGAAGAGACAAGGAGACAGGGAGACAAGGAGACAAGGAGAAAGCAGGCGATTGGCCTTCTCCCTGTCTCCTTGTCTCCTTGTCTCCCTGTCTCCTTGTCTCTTTCCGCCCACTACGCCTGCACGCACTGCGAGTTGAGTTTCGAGCCGCCGGAGCCGCAGTTGTTCAGTTTCAACAGCCCGCGCGGGATGTGTCCCGAGTGCAGCGGCTTGGGGCAAATTTACTCGTTCGATCCCGAGCGGCTGATCTCCGATCCAAGCCGGTCGTTTCAGCAAGGCTGCATCGAACTGGTCGGCACGTGGCGCGAGATGGGCCGCTGGCGAAGGCACGTCTACCGCGGCGTGGCCGAAACGCTGGAGCGGAACGAGGGCCTGCCGCACGGCGCCGTGCTGGAAACCGCGTGGGAGGAACTCGACCACAAACTCCAAAATGCCCTGCTCTGGGGCACCGGAGAGGAGCACGTCACTTTCACCTGGCGGAGCGGACCGTCGGGACACAAGTGGGGCGGCAAGTTCGAGGGCATCATTCCCAAGCTGCTGGCAAAGTATCGCACTACCAACAGCCGGCCGCAGCGCCGTCAGTTGGAAAAGTACATGCGCGTCATCAATTGCAGCCATTGCGGCGGCGCGCGGTTGAATCCACAGGCCCGAGCGGTCACGCTGACGACCCGAAATCCGAAGTTCCACGATCGCCCCGAGCGCAGTCTACCCGAGGTCTGCGCCTTGGCCATTTCCGACGCCGAGGGGTTTTTTAGCGACATCGAACTGGACGCCACGGGCGAAAAGATCGCCGCCGAGGCGTTGAAGGAGATTCGTGGCCGGCTCCAATTCCTCGAAAACGTGGGGCTGGAGTATCTCTCTCTGGACCGGACCGCTCCGACCCTCTCGGGCGGCGAGATGCAACGCATCCGGCTGGCCGGGCAAATCGGCTGCGGACTGGTCGGCGTGTTGTACATCCTCGACGAGCCTTCGATCGGGCTGCACCCGCGCGACAACGACCGCCTGCTCCAATCGCTCGCCCGGCTCCGCGATCAGGGCAACACCGTGATCGTCGTCGAGCACGACGAGGACACGATCCGCGCGGCCGACCACGTGGTCGACTTCGGCCCTGGACCGGGTGTGCGCGGCGGGCAAATCGTCGCCGCCGGAACGGTCGATCAACTCGCCGCCGCGAAAAAAAGCGTCACCGGACAGTTCCTTTCCGGCCGAAGGCGGATTGAAATACCCGACCGCCGCCGCCCCGTCGGCAAAGCGAAACTCGTGGTCCGAGAAGCCACCCACAACAACCTCAAGGGGATCGACGTGGAGATTCCGTTAGGGGTCTTCATCTGCGTCACGGGCGTCTCCGGCTCGGGCAAAAGCTCGCTGGTCAGCGACATACTGGTCGAGGCCCTGCGCCGCGACCTCAACTGCGGCGTCGGCAGCCCGGGCCTGCATCGGCGGATCGACGGCCTGGAACACCTCGACCGGATGATCTCCATCGACCAGTCGCCGATCGGACGCACTCCGCGCTCGAACCCGGCTACCTACATCAAGGTCTTCGACGAGATCCGCCGGCTCCATGCGCAATTGCCCGAGTCGAAGGCGCGAGGATACAAGGCGGGCCGGTTCAGCTTCAACGTCCGCGGCGGTCGCTGCGAGGCCTGCGAAGGGAACGGATCGACGAAGCTGGAGATGGATTTCCTGGCCGACGTGTGGGTCACTTGCCCGGTCTGCGAAGGACATCGCTTCAACCGCGAGACGCTGCAAGTCCGCTACAAGGGCAAGTCGATCGCGCAGGTGCTGGAAATGGACGTTCAGGAAGCGCTGCAACACTTCGAGAACGTCCCCCTCATCCGGCACAAGCTCCAAACGCTGCACGACGTGGGCCTGGACTACATGAAACTCGGCCAGCCGTCGCCCACACTCTCCGGCGGCGAGGCCCAACGGGTGAAACTCGCCCGCGAGTTGGCGAAAAAAAGCACCGGCCGAACGCTCTATATGCTCGACGAGCCGACCACCGGACTACACTTCGACGACGTGCGGAAACTGCTGGCCGTGTTGGACCGGCTGGTCGAACTGGGCAATACCGTGCTGGTGATCGAACACAACCTGGATGTAATCAAGACGGCCGATTGGATCATCGACCTCGGGCCGGAAGGTGGCGAAGAGGGGGGACAGGTCGTCGCCGCCGGTACGCCCGAGGAAATCGCCGCCCTCGACGGTAATCACACGGGCCGGTTTCTTCGCCCGTTGCTCTCCGCCGATGGCCACACCGTCTGATCATCCCATTACAAAAATCCTTCCAAACGGGGGATGGCTTCGGGAGATTTATGAGGTAGAATAAAAATAGGTTGGAGAGGGAAGATATGAGGCGGTCCTTCTTCGCCCCAGAGACTCCGGCTCTCCCTAAATACTAATCTGCCGGTTTCGGCTGCAAATGGGGGATGGTTATTGCCGATATTTCCAATGGCAATGGCGCTGGCAAACAAAATACAGGGAATCGAACTTCTTGCCTTGCATTCCGACGGAGGTGCCAATTATTTCAGCGTGGGCCGAGGTCTACTTCACGGCTAGTGCAGAAGCACGCCTGACCTTCGCTCGTCTCGCAGCGACGCATCCAGTCGCAATCGGCGGGAAGTCCGAACTCGACGCCGCCGCGTTGCTCACCAGCGAGCAGCGCGGCGGTTCGCTTTTCTTGCCGCGCCGGCTGGGACTGGTCCATTTTTCGGCCGAAAAACGCATTTTGCCGACAAACGGTTGGCCGAAAACATGAACCTGTTCCCTTCCCGCGACGCGTCGTGAAAAACCTCTTGCGGCTTCGCCGCCGGGCTGATTGCCGTCCCGTAATGGAAGGGGTAGGATGGCACGGGCATGACGGTGGCAAACTGTAGGAATGCGCCATGAGCAACGAATCCCTGCCGCAATCCTCGATGATCCTCTACCAAACCGAGGACGGTCGGACGCGCATCGAGTGCCGGTTTGAGGACGACACCATCTGGCTGCCCCAGAAACTGATGGCGGAACTGTTCCAAAAGGATGTTCGCACCGTCAACGAGCACGTCCAGAACGTCTTCGCCGAGGGCGAATTGACGCCGGATTCAGTTGTCCGGAAATTCCGGATAACTGCCGCGGACGGCAAGAGCTACGCCACCCAGCATTACCGCCTGGAGATGATCCTCGCCGTCGGCTATCGGGTTCGGTCGCCGCGCGGTACGCAATTCCGCCAGTGGGCCACGGCACGGCTTACCGAGTACCTGGTGAAGGGTTTTACGATGGACGACGAGCGGCTGAAAAACCCGCCCGGTCCCGGTGTGCCCGACTACTTCGACGAGTTGCTGGAGCGCATCCGCGACATCCGAGCCAGCGAGAAGCGGATGTATTTGCGGGTGCGAGAAATCCTGGCGCTGGCGGCGGACTACACGCCCGCCGAGCCGGAAACCCAACGCTTTTTCAGGACCGTCCAAAACAAGCTGCACTTTGCCGCCACGGGCAAAACCGCTCCCGAATTGATCGCGGCCCGCGCCGACGCCGCGCAGCCGAACATGGGGTTGACCGCGTGGAAAGGCGCCGTCGTCCGCAAAGTGGACGTGACGATCGCGAAGAACTACCTGCGCGAAGAGGAGATTTCGGAACTCAACCGCATCGTGGTCATGTTTCTCGACTACGCCGAGGATCAGGCCAGCCGACGAAAACAGGTGTTTTTGGCCGACTGGAAAACCAAGCTCGACGATTTTTTGCGGTTCAACGAGCGCGGCGTGCTTTCCGACGCGGGCAGAGTGTCGAGAGAAGCGGCGGATGAGAGGGCGGGGCGGGAATTCGATCGCTTCAGCGCGCGGCGTCGCGCCGAGATCGAATCGCAGGCGGAACAAGAGGCGATTCGCACGCTTGAAGACACGGCCAAACAACTGGAGAAGAGAAAGTAGGGTGGGCCAAGCGAAGCGCGGCCCCACCACGATTTTCTTTCCCTCCGTTGGTGGGGCTGCGCTTCGCTTGACCCACCCTACTTTCTAAACGCACCCCACGGGGCTTCTCAAAGCGGCTAATCCATTCTAGCATTGGATTATGCAGGGTATTCCGATGCAAACCGCCCTCGGTCGCCAGATGTCCTCCGGCGGCCGTTTTACCTGGACCGGCTTGGCGGCGATGATCGTCTCCACGCCGCTGGTCGGGCTAACCTTTGCCCGAGTTGGCGAGGTGGTCCAATCGTATTTTGCTTCCTCGGCCCTTGTCCCCATTCTTATGGGGGTTTTCATCGGCCTGACGATTGTTGCCATAACGCGGTTTGGCCGGTTTGGCCATCGTCCGACGATTTTCTCCGCGACCGTCGCGGCAGCCGTCGTGGCCGCCGTTGGGTACGAAACGGCATTGGGTGGCACTGGCGTCTCGCCAGTGTTTCGGTCGGGCATTGGCAAGATGCCAGTGCCACCAGCCGCGTTTTTCGCGCTGTTGGCCGCGACGGCGGCGGTGACGGTGACAATTCCCGCCGTGCGCGTTCCCTACTGCGACCGATGCGGGAGCTGGTTTCGGACCATCCGCAACGGCAAGATCGACTTGCCGACGTCCCGACGGCTGGCCGAGTTGTTCGACGTCGACCGGCCGGATCGCGCCCGTTCGCCGCGGTATCGGCTTTCGGCCTGCCGGAGCGATTGCGGTCCGACGCGCTGCGAGTTGTCGTGGGAACGGTCCGGCGGCGGCGTGGACTTGGCGCGGGTGTGGCTCGACGATAAGCAACTGAGCGAAGTTGTGGCGATTCTCGATGAGTTGAATCTGAACGAATGCGAAACCGCAAGCGGCCTCTAATCCTTAATCCCCAATCCCTAATCCCTCTATGTCCGAAATCATTGGCATCGGCGCCGACATCACGGAATGTCTTCGGATCGCGCGGATGATCGAGCGCCACGGCGAACTGTTCATCAACCGCGTGTACACGGACGAGGAGATCAAGTATTGCCAGTCCCGCAAGCAGGCAACCCAGCATTACACCGGCCGGTGGGCCGCCAAGGAGGCGATCCTGAAAGCGCTGGGAACCGGCTGGCGGAAGGGCATTTCTTGGCGCGACATCGAGGTCCGCAACGAACCGAGCGGCAAGCCGATGGTGGCGGTCCGCGGCGGAGTGAAGGACGTGGTCGAGCAACTCGGCGTGGCCGAAATCCACGTCACCATTTCCCACTGCCGCACGCACGCCACGGCGACGGCGATCGCGGTGGGGCGGCAGAAGGATGAAGGATGAAGGATGAAGGATGAAGGATGAGGGATGAGGGATGAGGGATGAGGGATGAGGGATGAGGGCGGTGGCACTGGCGTCTCGCCAGTGTTCTTGCCGCCAGTGTGCCACTGCTTCGCAGAAGCAGTGCCAAGCGTAACCCATTGCCCCAGCACTGCTTGTTCCAAGCAGTGGCACACCGTGGTGAGAAATGCGGGCTAAACGGGTATCGCTTTACTTTGTCTTCTTGCTTTTCTTGGCGGTCTTCGCCGGGGCTTTTTTCTTGGCGGTTTTTTTCGCCGGGGCTTTCTTGCCGGGCTTCTTTTTCGTTGCGGCGCGTTCCTTCAACAGGTGCGTCGCGTATTGGAACGTCACTTCTTCGACCATCGTGCCGCGCGGCAGCGAGGCGTTGGTCTCGCCGTCGGTGACGTAAGGGCCGTAGCGCCCTTGCATCAGCCGGACCGGCTGGCCGGTGACCGGCGAGGAGTCGAACTCCTTGACCGGCTCCTTGCGCACCGCGGCGCCGCGCCGTGCCTTCGGCTGGGCCAACAAATGCAATGCCTCGTCGAGGGTAACCTCCAGTGGAGAAAGGCCGTCGGGTAGGCTGCGAGTCTCGTCGCCGCAAGTTACGTAGGGTCCGAAACGTCCGTTGCGGGTAACCACCGGATCGCCCGACTGAGGATGCTCGCCCAGCGTCCGCGGCAGCGAGAGCAGTTTTAGCGCGGTTTCCAGATCGACGTGTTCCGAGTCCATGCCTTTGAGCAAGGAGGCGTTTTGCGGTTTTTCGTCGTCGTCGGCCGTGCCGCGCTGCACATAAGGTCCGAACCGACCGACTTTGATGAAGACCGATTTCTGCGTCTCGGGGCAGACGCCCAACGGTTGGTCGCCTTGGCCGGCCTTGTCGAGCATTTCGAGCGCCGCCGGGATGGTGACTTCGTCGGGGGGGAGTTTTTCGGGTAGGCTTGCCCTCCGTTCGCCCTGTTCCAGGAACGGCCCGTAGCGGCCGACGCGGACAAAAATCTCCTCGGCGTTCGCGCCCTGGCCCGGCGGTTTGCCCAGCGAGAGGCGGCACACGTCGCGGGCGTCGATCTCGTCCTGCTTGTTCTTGAGCAACTGTTTCAGTCCGGGGTGCTCGTTGCCAAAGTAAAACTGCCGCAAATAGTCCAGATGGTTTATCTCGCCGCGGCTGATGGCGTCCAACTCGTCCTCCATATCCGCGGTGAACTGGTAATCGACCAGTTCCGGCAGATGGGCCTCGAGCAGTTGCGAAACGGCGAAGGCCGTCCAGGTCGGAACCAGAACGTTGCCCCGTTTGATCTTGAACACGTACTGGCGGGCGAGAATGGTCTCGATGATCGAGGCATAAGTGCTCGGCCGGCCGATGCCCATCTCTTCCAGAGCGCGGGTGAGCGAGGCCTCGCTGAACCGGTTGGGCGGCTGCGTGGTGTGGCTCTTCGGCTCCATCGACCGGCAACGCAACGATTCTCCCACGGAAACCTTCGGCAACACCTGCTCGCGGTCGGCCAGATCCGACTCCGGGTCGTCCGACCCTTCGACGTATGCCCGCAGATAGCCGGGAAACTCGATCGTCTTGCCGACGGCCTGAAAGACGGCGTCTTGGGCCTCGACGGCGATCGTCACCCGGTGGCCTCGGGCGTCGCTCATCTGGCTGGCGACCGTCCGCTTCCAAATCAGGTCGTAGAGCTTGAACTCGTCGGGGCTAAGTTGGTTGCGCAGCGTCTCGGGCAGGGTGAACGGATGGCCGGCCGGCCGGATCGCCTCGTGCGCCTCCTGCGCGTTTTTCACCTTGGTCCGATAAACCCGTGGCGAGGCGGGCAAGTAGTCCTTACCATATTGCGAGGCGACCAGTTTTCGGGCGGCCTCGACCGCCACCGACGCCAGATTGGTCGAGTCGGTACGCATGTACGTGATGTGTCCGGTTTCGTACAGACTTTGGGCCACCTGCATCGTGTGCCGGGCGGTGAAACCACATTTCCGGTTCGCCTCTTGTTGCAGCGTGCTGGTGGTAAAAGGCGGATAGGGCCGAGTGGTGTACGGCTTGTCCTCGATACCCGACACGCGCCAGTCGGCCGCGCGGAGCCGTTCGAGCAGATCGGCCGCCTCGCCTTCGTCGAGAAAGAGCAAGTCCGGGTCTTTCAGCTTACCCGTGGCGGGGTCGAAATCGCGGCTGGAGGGGATTCGCCGCTTTTTCAGTGTGAGCAGCGTGGCCGGAAAACTCTGACCGCCGGCGTTGGCGAAAGTACCCAACAAGTCCCAGTAGGTGGCCGAAACGAAGGCCATCCGCCGGCGTTCGCGCTCGACGATCAGCCGCACGGCGACGCTTTGCACCCGACCGGCCGAAAGCTTCGGCTTAATTTTTCGCCACAACAGCGGCGAAACGTCGTAGCCGTACAGCCGGTCGATGATCCGCCGGACCTCCTGGGCACGAACCAGATGGTTGTCTATCTCACGGGGATTTTTCAGCGCCTCGCGGATGGCCTCCTCGGTGATCTCGTGGAACACCAGCCGACGGACCGGCACCTTCGGTTTCAACACTTCGCAGAGGTGCCAACTGATCGCTTCCCCCTCGCGGTCTTCGTCGGTCGCCAGATAGAGTTCCTTGGCGTCCTTTAAGAGGGCTTTGAGCTTGCGGACCTGCGGCCCCTTCGATTTTGGAACGACATAGACCGGCTCGAAACCCTTGTCTACGTTGACCCCCAGGTATGCCCAATCCTCATTTTTGTACTGTGCGGGGATTTCCTTGGCCCCCTGCGGCAGATCGCGGATGTGGCCGATACTGGCCTCGATGGTATATCCTTGGCCAAGAAACTTGCCGATAGTCCGGGCCTTGGCCGGAGACTCGACGATCACCAAGGACTTTCCGCCGACGGGGCCGCGCTTCTTTGCCATGTTATTCCTGGAAATCTAAGAACGTGTTTGGAAATGTGGCACAGCCGCCCTCGGCTGTGTGATTAACGTAAACCATTGTAGCAAAATCGATTCCGTCACCCGAACGCAAAGCGTTCCGGGCAGTGCGTTCCCTCGCGGAACGCGGGAACGAGCGTTTTCGTAAGTATAACGATCTATCCAATCCATATCGAATTGGCATTGCATTTGTGCCCAACCCATTTAGAATTGCGACACCATTACTCCCACAGGGGTTGGCTTGTCAAGTCGAGTTGATCCGGCTCAACCCCTCCATAGAAGGATAATATACGATGGCCAGTCCGTTTCAGGTCTTTCGGAAAAACCAAAAATTGTGGGTTGCCGGGCTAGTAATCCTGGCGATGTTCGGCTTTGTGTTCC
The DNA here is from genome assembly GCA_030612765.1 of Planctomycetota bacterium. Lineage (GTDB taxonomy): Bacteria > Planctomycetota > Planctomycetia > Pirellulales > Thermoguttaceae > JAHIKV01. Next base: position 2,966 of record JAUWNG010000124.1, on the reverse strand, counting down.
TACCCACTATCCTGGAGACAATGGGGGGAAGGTCTGGCGCCAATCCGGTGGCTTTTGAGTCAAAATACGGCGATCTCCATGAAAGCCAACTCCACAATCTCCGCGAGCGCCACCTGAGAACCATCGGGATACTCACGGACATACTCCAACAATCGGGCTACCCCGCCTCGCGGATACAACAACAGTTGGAATACATGTTCGGCGGGTCCACGCTCGACAACGTGGCCGACTCCTGGTTGTTGGCCCGGCACGCCGAAGAGATGGGAATGGTCGTCAGCAACAAGATGATCAACGTTTTTATCAAGCAGATCACCCAAAACCAAGTCAAGGTCGATGTCCTTCAGGCCGTGTTCAAACGCTCTGGCATGTCCGATCGGATGTTTTTTGAAATGATGCGCGACGAGCTGTTGGCCTGGAAGCTGAAGCAGATTTTTTATCCCAGCGCGGTTGCCGCCACGCCCGGCCAACGCTGGGATTACTTCTGCCGCGTGAAGCGTTCGGCGGCCATCGAGGCCGTGGCCGTGGCCGTGGCCGACTATGTCGATCAGATACCAGACCCGACGGACGAGAAGTTGCGGGCCTTCTTCGAGGAGCACAAGGACAAACTGCCGTTGCCCTTTTCGCCCCAGCCGGGTTTCAAAAAACCTCAGAAGGTCGCCCTCGAATACTTCAAGGCCGAGACCGACAAATTCATCGCGCCCGAAATGATCTCCGACGAGGAGGTGATGCAGCGGTACGAAAAGGACAAGCAGCGCTACGATCAGTTTTTCTCGGAGCCTGTCACTGAGACGCCGGCCGACGCCGCCGAGGAAAAACCGGCCGACGACGAGCAAACCGCCACGGACGAGAAAGAGGACGTAAAGGACGCGGATAATTCCAACGAGACGCCGCTGCCGAAGGAAACGACGCCGGAACCGAGTTCTCCGAAAACTGAACCAACAGAACAGGAAGAGGAGGATAGCCCGCCGAAAGATTCCGCCGCCAGCGGGAAGTCGCCATTTGTTCTCGCCGCGTTTCAGCAACCGGAGGCCGGCGATAAGACGGAGCCGGAACCCGCCGCCGAGAAGCCGCAACCGGTAGATAAACCAGCCTCCAGCCTCCAGCCTCCAGCCTCCAGCCTCCAGCCGAAAACCGGCCCTTCGGAGAGGTTGAGGGAACGTATCCGTCAAGAGATCGCCGACGAGAAGATCGGCGTACTCTTCGATCGCCTGAGCGGGCAGATGAACCAATACCGGGAGGAGCAAAGCGATTATGATTTCAACCCGGCTGCCAAAAAAGAGGGCAAATCTCCGCCGGTGCGGCCCGATTTCGAGAAGTTGGCCAAGCAGAACGGTCTAACGGCCGGCCGGACCGGATTGGTTGCCGATTGGGAAGCCGCCGAATCGGAGATCGGTTCGGCACTGGTCGGGCGCGGCGCCAGGGCATGGCGATACGCCTTCCGTTCGATGTCCAAGTTCCGGCCGGAAAAAGCAATGGACTTCGGCGGCAACTTGTATCTGTTCTGGAAGACGGAAGACGCCAAGGAAGAGGTGCCCAAGTTTGAGGACGAGGGGGTGCGCGAGGAGGTGCTCCGCGCGTGGAAGATGGACCAAGCGTGGAAGCTTGCGAAGAAGAAAGCCGAATCGCTGGCGGCCGAGGCCCGTGAGGCCGACAAGCCGTTTGCACAGGTATTCGCCGGGCGACCGAAACTGCCCGTCCTGACGCCGCCGCCGTTCACGTGGATGACCCTCGACGAAATGCCGCTAAGCTACGCACGGAGTTCCCAAATCAGCGACGTAGAGGGCGTGGACTTTGCCGGAGGGGAGTTCATGCGGACCGTCTTTCGGCTGGAGCCGGGGGAGGTGGGTGCGGAGATGAACGCCCCGCAAACCATGGCCTACGTGATACGTCTGATCGAGTTCAGCCCACCGTACAATACCATTTGGGAATGGTTCAAGGTGGACGATTTTCGCAAGTACTCCGCCGTTGCCCAGGGCGACCAAAATCAGATGTACCGGGCGTGGCTCGACGAGATCAAGACCGCCGCCGGATTCAAGTGGACCGACGAGTACAAAAAAGGACTCAGGTCGGGGGATTCAGGCCGGTAAAGCAGGCCTGCCTTGCCGCCTGCTACGCATTACTACTGCTTTGTCAAACTTTAATTTTTGAGTTGACCGTGTAGCGGCCCCGCTACACCCGAACATTTAAGCGCGACAAAGCACTACTCCCCGTAGTGGGTCCGTGCCCGGTGAATGAATATCGTGCGGGCAGCTTCATCGATCGAGAAGACGATCCGATCCTTACGCGACAGACGGATGGAGTAGAACCCCGTCAGGTCGCCAACCAACTTCTTTCCCGAAAACGGATCGGTTGCCAGATCGGCCGCGAGAATCTCGCGCAGCTTTCGTCGCAGTCGAGGAGACAACTTCTTGACGTCCTTGACCGCTTCCTTGGTGAATCGAACCGCGTATGGTTTCACTCCTCTTCTCCCAACACTTCCTCCAACGTGTGGGTATCGCCGCGTTTCATCTGGGCCACCGATCGCTTCATGCTGGCGCGAAAGCCGGGTATCGACAGAAGCTCCAGCGTCTCCAGAAGACCTTCGTAGTCCTCCTCGGACATTAACACCGCCGATCCCTTGCGGTGGCGGATGCGATAGATCCTGTGTCCAGCCGCGGCCCGTTTTATCAGTTCAAAGAACTCCCGCCTCGCGTCGGTAGCAGACAATGTAGTCATCAATGCCTCCATGAATGTACGCTAAACCGTACATATTATGGGCCGTCGCAGTGAAGAAGTCAACTCGAGAAAATCCAATAATGGGTCGAAACTTAGTACTACAACGCTGGGTCGTTTCTGCGAACGCGTGGCAACCGATGGTATAACAGCGACTTATGGCGTTTCGACGAACACCGTGTAGCGGGGGGGGGTTGCCCCCCCCGGGGGAGCCGCCCCCCAACGGGGGCCCCCCCCCCGCCGCCCCCCCCCCC
>JAUWNG010000074.1 GCA_030612765.1 Planctomycetota bacterium | reverse complement strand
GGCGGGCTTGCCCGCCGTGTGTTTCGCACAAAACACGGCGGGCAAGCCCGCCCGCTACACATTAATGGCGCATTTTTTATAGAAACGGATTATTGAAATCTTCCGGTTCGGCGTCCTCGGCCTCTTTTTTCTCGGCCGGTTTCGGCTTGGGCGACGGCTTGGCCCCGGCCTTCGCCGCGGCCTTGCGGTCCTTGTCGTGCTCGATCGGTTTGGTCTGTTCCGCTTCGCGGAGACACTGGATCAGGCCTTGCCGGCCGATCAGGTAGATGCGATCGGTATCGGTGTTGCTCATTTTGATCGAGATGTTCTCGGTGGGAATGGTGTCGAGCCGCGCGCCGCTGGCGGCGTCGAGCGCCAGAATACGGCCCATGCGGTCGACGACGTAGACGCGGGCCTTGCCGGCCGCGACAAACTGCACCACGCCGGGCGTCCACCAAAGGTTCTTGCCGGTCTTCGATTCCAGACAATACATCCCGCCCAGTTGCGTGGCGACGTACACGCGGTCGCCGATCACCGCCGGCGAGCGGATGATCGGCTCTCCGGTCGAAAACCGCCACAACGTCCCGCCGTCCTCTTCTTTAATGGCGTAAACGAATCCGTCGCCCGAGACGGCGTAGACCACGCCCGAGTCGCCGAGAACCTTGGGGTCGGGGGGCAAATATCCCGGTCGGCTGGCGATCCTCGCGCCCGTCTCCAGCCGGAACTTGAGCAGGAAGGCGTTTACAATCTCGCGGTCGATGCGGGCGAAGTTCAGGTAACCACGGTCGGTCGGCCAAACGATGTATTCTCCCCCGGGATCGTCGCGCGTTACCAACGGTTGCACCAGCGCCCGGCCGTAGGAGCGGCAAAACATCGGCGGATCGCTCACTTTGCGGTCCAATTCCGGGCCGATTTTTTCCTCGGCCGCGGCGTCCTTCTCCTGCCTGGCCGATTTGCGCTTCGACTCGTCGATCGCCGACAACGGGTAAGCGACCACCATGCCCGAGACCATCGGAACGTAGACCCGCTGGGAACTAAGCGCGGGACCGGCGCCCGGCGCGTCCTCGATCTCTATTTCATGGAGCAACTTGCCGTTGAAACGGTCGACCAGGTACAACCGCGACCCGTTGACCACGGCCAACAGGCCGCCCATTGCGTCGGGGGTCATGCTGGGATGCTTGGGCCGTCCTATCCGTTGCGACCAGAGCGTCCTGCCCGTCTCCGCGTCGATGGCATGGACCATCGCTGAGTCGGTCTGGGCATAAAGGACTCCGTCCCGGAGGATCACGTCGGAGACCCGCCCTCGACCTTGATCCAACTCCACCTGGGCGAACCAGGGGCGAGTCAGACCGTGCCGGGCGGCGGTGGTTTCAGGGATCAACTCACTCCGCGCGGCCAACAGCGGGCCACACGAAAAAATAGCGGCAATCCACGCAAAAAGAAAAAGGATACGTTGAAGCATCTGCACTCGTCCTCGCGATTGGAGTCCCGGTGGTTCCATCGATCATCGACAAAACAATTCACAATGACCGGCGGTGGCGCGGCCGACGGCCCTCTGGTGGGCAAACCCGCCAACCAAAAAGCGTACCGCCGACCCAACCTATCCATCATAACCACTCGGACCACAAAAATCACGCGGAAACCCCTCCTTTCCATTCATTTACATAACACTATATTGTGGTCTTGCACCCCACTATCGAATGTAGCGGTTGTTCTCAACTCTTCGGCCGCTGTTCGCCCGCATTTCTCACCACAATGTAGGATGGGACCAGCAGCCCGAACTCTTGGCGATCCTCGGCCGGCGGCGGTGTTTGCGGCGGATGGAGCGGGCGCTGGCGAGGGAGTAGCAATCCCTGACGGCCGGTAATTGAGGCGGGCTGGCAAAGTGGTAGAATATACTGATATGGATAAACACGAAAAACTGTTTAAACACATTCTGATGCGTCGATCAGACGCAAACGTCCCTTTTGAAGGGCTGTGTTCGCTTATTAAGCGCCTCGGGTTCGAGGAACGCATCAAAGGCGACCATCACATTTTCACCAAAAATGAACGTGGAAGAGATATTGAATATCCAACCAAAACGCGGAATGGCAAAAACGTACCAGGTGAAACAAGTCAGGGAACTGATTTTGCGTTACCACCTCCGTTTGGGAGAAGAAACCAATGAATAGCAAATACGAGATCATTATTTACTGGAGTGAAGAGGACAGCGCCTTCATTGCAGAGGCGCCCGAACTCCCCGGTTGCATGGCCGATGGTCAAACGTATCAGGAATCGTTGGCCAATGCGGAACGGATCATTCAAGAGTGGCTCGAAACGGCCAAGGAACTCGGGCGACCGATCCCCCGGCCCAAGGGCCGTCTGCTATATGCTTGAATTCTTCAACATATTTCCGTGATTTCGGAGCGATTTGATTTCCTGTAATACCAGTAACGGCGAAGCGACCATTCAACGAGAAATTCAAATATATGAGCAACGACAATTCAACAAACAACACCCCTCCCACTGACTTCATCCGCGCAATCATCCAAGAAGACAACCGCGCCGGCAAGCACGGCGGGCGGGTGCATACGCGGTTCCCGCCCGAGCCGAACGGATATCTGCACATCGGCCACGCCAAGTCGATCTGCCTGAACTTCGGCATCGCCGGGCAGTTCGACGGGCTGTGCAACCTGCGGTTCGACGACACCAACCCGGGCAAAGAGGAGGCCGAATACGTCGATTCGATCATCGAGGACGTCCGATGGTTGGGTTTCGACTGGGAAGAGCGGCTGTTCTACGCCTCCGACTATTTCGAGCAACTCCACCAATGGGCGGTGCAACTGATCAAAGCCGGCAAGGCTTACGTCTGCGATCTGACGGCCGACCAACTCCGCGAAACCCGCGGCACGCTCACTTCTCCCGGCGCCAACAGTCCCTTCCGCGACCGCTCGGTCGAGGAAAACCTCGATCTGTTCGAGCGGATGAAGGCCGGCGAGTTTCCCGACGGCTCGCGCACTCTACGGGCGAAGATCGACATGGCCTCGCCAAACCTGAACATGCGCGATCCGGTGATGTATCGTATCCTCCGGGTCACGCACCATCGCACCGGCGATCGGTGGTGCATCTATCCGACCTACGACTTCACGCACGGCCAGTCCGATTCGATCGAGCGGATCACCCATTCGTTATGCACGCTGGAGTTCGAGAACCACCGGCCGCTGTACGACTGGTACGTCCGCGAGTTGGGTATCTTCGCCCCGCAACAAATCGAGTTCGCCCGACTGAACTTGACATACACGATGATGAGCAAGCGGCTGCTGCTGGAACTGGTCAAGGAAGGGCACGTCGCCGGCTGGGACGACCCGCGGATGCCGACCATCTGCGGGCTGCGCCGTCGCGGCTACACGCCCGAGTGCATTCGCGAGTTTTGCGCCCGGATCGGCGTCTCGAAGGTTGATAGCGTGGTGGACATCGCGCTGCTGGAGCATTGTCTGCGTGTGGACCTCAACCGCCGGACACAGCGGGTGATGGGCGTCCTGCGGCCGCTAAAGCTGGTGATCGACAACTATCCGGAAGATCAGGTCGAGGAACTGGACGCGATCAACAATCCCGAGGACGCGAGCATGGGCACGCGCAAGGTTCCCTTCTCCCGCGAGTTGTGGATCGAGCAGGACGACTTCCGCGAAGTGCCGCCGAAGAAGTATCATCGTCTTTCACCCGGCAAAGAGGTTCGGCTCCGTTACGGGTATCTGGTCCGATGCGTAAACGTGGTGAAAGATCCGTCCAGCGGCGAGCCGGTCGAGGTCCATTGCACTTACGATCCGGAAACTCGCGGCGGCAACACGCCCGACGGCCGGAAGGTGCGGGGGACGATCCACTGGGTATCGGCCGCGCGGGCGGCGCCGGCCGAGGTGCGTTTGTACAACTACCTTTTCACCAAGCCCGACCCGGGCGACGTGCCCGAGGGCGAGGATTATCGCTCGAACCTAAACCCCAATTCTCTCGAGCGGTTGACCGCTTGTTACGTCGAGCCGAGCCTGAAGGGCGCGGCGCCGGGCGACAGATTTCAATTCGAGCGGCTCGGTTATTTTTGCGTCGACACGGATTCCACCGCCGAGCGCCCGGTCTTCAACCGCACGGTGTCGCTGGTCGATACGTGGGCGAAGATTAAGAAGAAGGGGGGAGGTTAGCAGTCCGTTGAAAAAGTCGGATTCGGGAGCTTGGGTGCCACTGCTGGCTTGTCCAGCAGTGTTTTTCCGGGTGTTTTTCCCCGCACTGCTGGGCAAGCCAGCAGTGGCGCCCTTTTTCAACGGAAGGCCCCTCCGGCCTTGGACTGGAAAGCCCCGCCGTGCCGCGGTACACTATATATTATGGTTAAAAACGATTCGGTCCGATATTCGGGACTGATCGAAGCCGCGCGGCAGGGAGACGCCGAGTGCCGGGAACGGCTCTTTGCGCTGTGCCGGTCATATTTGGGTTTCGTCGCCCGATCGCAGATCGAAACCTGGTTGCGGCGGAAGGTCGACGCCTCGGACCTGGTTCAGGAAACGATGCTCGAGGCCCATCGCGACTTCGAGCGGTTTCGGGGACATAGCGAGCAGGAATGGCTGGCCTGGCTGCGGAAGATTCTCAACCACAACGCGGCCGACTTCGTGCGCCGTTATCGCTTGACGGCCAAACGGGCGGCGGGCCGTGAGGTGCCCTTCCAAGACCCGGACGACAGTTTCCGTCGCGGCGCGCCCGAGCCGGCCGCCGAGCAACCTACACCCAGCCAGGAGTTCTTGCGGCTGGACACCGAGCTGCGTGTAACCGCGGCGCTGGCCGAGCTTTCGCCCGATTATCAGGAGGTCGTGATGCTTCGCAACCTTCAGCGGCTCTCGTTCAACGAGGCGGCGGAGCGGATGGGCCGCTCCCGTCCGGCGGTGCAAATGCTGTGGATGCGGGCGATTCGCAAGCTCCAGCAAACGATGGAAGAACAAAACGAGCTTTCCGAAAATGTCGTCTGAACGTTTACGTCGTCGAGTGGCTTTTGAGGCGGCGCGGCTGATCTATGCCCGCGAGGAGACGCAATATGCCCGGGCGAAGATGAAGGCCGCCCGACGATTCGCCGTCGGCGCGATCAAGCCGGACGACCTTCCGCACAATCGGGAGGTCCGCCGTCATCTGCGGATATTCGACCGTGCCGGACCGGATGTGCAAAGGGAGTTGTTGACCAATTCGGACGGCGCGACCGGCGGTCGGGGCTTTATGGTTGCCGACCGGTTCCGCACGTACGAACTGTTGCTGGCGCCGCTGGAACACGTCTCCCAATCGCCGGACGAGCATCCCGAGGGGGACGTACTATATCACAGTTTGCAGGTTTTCGAGTTGTCCCGCGAGAGGTTGCCCTACGACGAAGATTTTCTGCTCTCCGCGTTGCTTCACGACGTTGGCAAGGCGATCGACCGCCGCGACCACGTGGCGGCCGGCCTGGAAGCGCTGGGTGGCTCAATCAGCCCGCGCACTGCATGGTTGATCGAGCACCACGTCGAGGCCCTATCTTTCCGCGACAGCTCGGTCGGGGCGCGGCTCCGCCGCCGGTTGGAGGCGTCCGAGAGTTTCGACGAGTTGATGCTCTTGGCCGAGTGCGACCGGCAAGGTCGGGCGGTGGGGATGAGTGTGCCCGAAGTGTGCGACGCACTGAGCTACATCCGCGATTTGGACGGTGCGTACGACGAATCAACCTTATCAGCCCGTTGAAAAAGTCGGCTTGGGGAATTTCGGGTGCCACTGCTGGCTTGTCCAGCAGTGTTTTCCCCGGATTTTTTCCCTGCACTGCTGGACAAGCCAGCAGTGGCACCCTTTTTCAACAGGCTGTTATAGTTGGACTTTTGCAAACTTGCTGAAAGACGCGCAAAACGCGCATGATTATCGTTCGTTATCATACGGCCAACTCCTCGGCGGGCTGTTCGACGGCGCTCGGCATCGGACGTCCGTCGATCGGCAGGCGAACGATAATCGTTGTACCCTCGCCCTCTTTTGTCTGAAAGTCGATAGTGCCGCCGTGTTTATCGACCACGATGTTATGCACGATGGCCAGCCCCTGTCCGGTGCCGCGTCCGACCTCTTTCGTGGTGAAAAAGAGGTCGAATACGCGGGAGCGGATTTCGTCGGGGATGCCCGTGCCGTTGTCTTTCACGTGGATTTCCACCCACGGATCGTCGTATTTCGTTCGGATGGTGATCGTGCCCTTCCTTTCGCCGCCGTCGCGGTCGGCGTCGGCGATGGCGTGAACGGCGTTCACCACCAGATTCACCACCAGGCGGTTGATGTCGGTCGGCAGACAGCAAACCAGGGGCAATTCGGTGTCGAAGTCGGTGACCAACTCGGCCTGGTGCTTCCATTCGCCGCAGCAGAGCGTCATCGCGCCGAGGATGGCGTGATTGAGGTCGATCGGTTGTTTTTTCCCGTTGGCCGGATGCGAGAACTCCTTCATCGTGTCGACGATGTCGGCCACGTAGTTCAATCCCTCCAATGATTGCCCAATGGCCAGGGGGATTTCACGGTTCAAGTAACCCAGGTCGGCGTTGCGGAGTTCGGCCTCGATTTCCTTAATCAGATCCTCGGAGACGGAATCGTTCCGGGCGGCTTGCAAGAGGCGATCGAAGGCGTCCAACAGACCGCTTATGTCCTTGAAGGCGTCTTGGAGAAACCGCGTGTTGTCGCCGATGTATTGAGTGGGCGTGTTGATTTCATGGGCAATGCCGACGGCCAACTCTCCGATCGCCTCCAGCCGCTGAACGCGGGCCAATTCCTTTTCCATCCGTTGTTTTTCCTGCAACAGCCGCCGCTGTTGGATTGTCCGGCCCACCACCAGCGGCAACACGTTCACGAATCCTCCCTCAAGGTCCTTCGTCAAATAGTCGCTTACGCCCAGCTTCATTGCCTCGACGGCGATCTGCTCGTTGCCGGTCCCCGTGACCATGATCGTAGGCGGCAGCGGCCCACGATCGGCCATTGCCCGGATCGCATCCAGTCCGCTCATACCGGGCATGGTCTGATCGACGATTACCGCGTCGTAGCGGATCGCCTTGCAAGCGGTCAGGCCGGCGGCCCCGTCTTCGGCCACGTCGACCTCGTAGCCTGCCCGCTCCAGACACTTCCGCACCAGCCGCGCCTGTGCCTCGTCATCTTACATGTACAATACTTTTTCGCTCAACGGGACGCTCCTTCCGTATGTGGAAAGACGATGGCGTCGTCGGCGAAACGGTCTCGGACGGCGTGGACCTCGGGCAACGCCCGAATAAACGCGGCATGGACTCGCGGGTCAAGGTGGCTGCCCATCGTATCCTCCATGATCGACAGCGCCTCCTCCTCCGGCCGGGCCAAGCGGTAGGGGCGATTCGAGGTCAAGGCGTCGAACACGTCGGCCACCGCCACGATCCGCGACTCGAACGGGATCGCCTCGCCGACCAGCCCCCGCGGATAACCGCCACCGTCCCATTTCTCGTGATGCGTCAGTGCGATCGTGGCCGCCATGTCCAACACCGGATCGCGGTTCTCCAGCGCGCTCTTAATCGAGCTTGACTCCACGGCGTACCAGTCGATCAACGGCACCACGACCTTGGATTGCTCGCGGAGGATGCGCTCGCCGATCTCGCAGTGCCGCTTCATAATGACCCACTCGTCGTCGCTCAAGGGGCCGGGCTTCAACAACACGCCGTCGGGGATGCCGATCTTGCCGATGTCGTGCAGCGGGGCCGCCAACAACAGCATCTCCAGAAAAGAACGCGACATACCCATCTCCGCCGCGATGGCACGGCTGTAGCAGCCCACGCGAATCACGTGGTTGCCCGTGGCTTCGTCGCGGAACTCGGCCGCCATCCCCAAACGGCAGACTATGCTCATCCGCGATTGCGCCAAGTCGGCGTCCTGCCGCCGGACCTCTTCGGTCAGCGACGTGTTGGTCGCCCGCAGGTCGTCCTGATATGTTTTCGCTTCCAGCACGCTGCGCAACCTGGCGATCAACTGGCCGGCTTCGACCGGCTTGTTGAGCAGATCGGCGGCGCCGAGCTCGAGGGCCTTTGCCTTCAGATCGCGGTCGTTCAATCCGGTCAAAACCACGACCGGGATGTCCTTGGTCCGCTCGTTTTGCCGGATTCTATCCAGCAGTTCCAGCCCGCTGATGCCGGGCAAGCGGACGTCGGTCACCACCGCGTCGTACGGCGTCTTTTGCAACGCCTCCCATGCCGCCTCCGGATGGCGCATGAAGGTCACGGCCCAGTCTTCGGTCTGCCGGTGCAGTGTGCGCCGCAGAGCGTCCAACATCCGTTGGTCGTCGTCTAAGATAAGTATTCTCTTCATCACGGCCTGCCTCCGTGGGTGCTCACATAACAAGTCTAGTTCACGGCGGGGGGCGAGTGCGCCTACTTATCCTTCGCCCATCTGGGGGGTTGCGGTGGGTGCCCATTCAGCGCAATCACTTATTACCGAGGCCGGAAGAAGGTGGCTCGCGGAAAATTGCCGATCGAACGGCGTGCCACTCGGAATTATCAGAATGTTCCGACGCGGCTGCCGAGTTTTTCCCGCGCCATGTCGTGGAACAGCGTCCATCTGGCCCGTATCTCGGCCAAACTGTCGCCGCCGAACTTATCGACCATTGCCCGGGCTATCTCGAAGGCCACGACGTTCTCGACGATGCAACTTGCCGCAGCCATCGCGCAGACGTCGCTCCGCTGGTGGGAGGCCGGCGCGGAACGTAGCGTTTCAAGGTCCACCGAGTCCAAGGGGTTGGCCAGCGTGCAGATCGGTTTCACGGCCGCGCGGAGAACTATCGGCTGCGAATTGCTCATGCCCGCCTCCAAACCGCCGGCATTGTTCGTCGGACGGGTGAAACCCAACGAGGGAGTATCCGCCAGCGCGGGATCGTAATGGATCGGATCGTGGACCTCGGAGCCACAGCGGCGTGCCGCCTCGAACCCCAGGCCGATATCGATCCCCTTGATCGCCTGAACGGACATCACCGCCTGGGCAAGCCGGCCGTCTAGCCGATCACCCCATTGAGCATGAGAACCAAGCCCGAACGGGACACCCTCGACGCGAACCTCGACCACGCCGCCGAGCGTATCCCCCCGCTTCTCGATCCGGTCGATCGACGTCTTGATCTCCGCGTCTTGTTCCGGGTCGAGAGTATACAGTTCGCTCCGGTCGCGCCTCGCGCGCTGTTGGTCGATAGTGCCCGGCAGAGGACGGACGACGATCGGACCGACTTGGACGACGTAACCGAATACGTCGATGCCGAAGGGAGTCAATAATTGCCGGACCAGCGCGCCGGCGGCCACTCGGGCGGCGGTCTCCCGCGCGCTGGCACGCTCCAATACCCCGCAAATCGAATCGAGGTATTTGATCGAGCCGCTCAAGTCTCCGTGTCCCGGCCGGGGAGCGGTGATATCTTCAGTCCGGTCGATTCGGTGGTCCCGGTTGGCAACCATCAGAGCGATAGGACTGCCGATGGTTTTGCCTTTCCGAAGGCCGCTTAGTATCTCGACGCGGTCGGCCTCGATCCGCTGCCGACCGCCGCGGCCATATCCCCCCTGACGGCGGAGAAGCTCGGCGTCGATCGGCTCCCGGCGGATTTCCACTCCGGCGGGGAACCCGTCGATCAGGGCCACCAGTGCCTTGCCGTGCGATTCGCCGGCGGTGTGGTATCGCAACATAATTTCCGATTCTACACGAGTGCCCTTGGCGCGGACAACGGCAATTTGACCGTGTAGCGGGGCCTATTAGAACGTGTTTTGGAATTGAAATTTGCGTATTTAGCCCCGGGTGAATACACCCGAGGCAAGCGGTGTTTTGCGGTCAACCCGCCCCCGCCGTGTATTCACGGCGGGCTAAATGAATGATTTTCAAAACACGTTCTTATTCGCCGACGTAGGGGAGCAGCGCCATGAAACGCGCTCGTTTGATTGCCCTGGTCGCGGCATGTTGGCTGACGGCCGTGCAGCCGCTCTTCCGCCGGCTGATGATCTTTCCCTGCCGGTTGGTGAGTTTTTTCAGCAATTCCACGTCCTTGTAATCGACGTACATCGGGCGAGGCCGCTTTCCGTCGACAAAGATCGGGTCTTTTTTCTTCGTGCGGACCTTTGTTTTCGCCCGCCGTTTGCTGACCTTGTTTACTTGTAATCGCCTTGCCATAAAGAATTCCTGGTAAACGAAACATCCGTTGGTTCGATCCGCCCCGGCCACGTCGCCAACATTGCCCTGACGCGGAGCAAACACAGGGCAAACGCAATAGTCTACCAGATAATCGACTTCGGACAAGGGATGATGGTTTATTGGCTGTTCTTAATCCTGAGTTGCAGTAGCCGGGGGCTAACAGCATCCGGAATGTGTCTTCCAATAGCTCCCCCCGGGGGCTGTTAGCCCCCGGCTATTTCCCATGACATAATTTCTCGGGGGGTAAAAAGAACCGAGAACCCCCGCCGGACGTTTTCAGCCGATTTTCATTGCAATAGCAGCCCCATTGAAAATAAGCCCAGCTAATGGTAGTATCACTTCCTTATGAATATTGGCACGATACGAGTATTCTGCGACGTTGTTCGGTGCCATAGCTTTTCGCGCGGGGCTAAGATCAACGAGGTCAGTCAGTCGGCGGCCACACAGTCGGTCCACCGGGTCGAGCATCATTTCGGCGTCCAGTTGATCGACCGCTCTAAGCGGCCGTTTGTCCTGACCCCAGAGGGTCAGGCGTGCTACGAAGGGTTCCGCGAAGTGCTCGAATTGTACGATTCGGTCGAGGCGCGGGTACACTCTCTGCGGAGCGAGATCAGCGGATTGGTGCGAGTGGCGGCGATCTATTCCGTGGGGCTGCACGACATGCGCCGCTGTATGCAGGACTTCATGCGCCGTTACCCCAAGGCCAAGGTGCGGTTGGAGTATCTGCGTCCGAACAAGGTCTTCGACGCCGTGTTGAGCGCCGAGGTCGACTTGGGGGTCATTTCCTATCCGTCGCCCACTCCCGATCTGAACGTCATCCCGTTGCGCTCCGAGCGGATGGTGGTCGTCTGTCCGCCGGGACATCCTTTGACCAGACATCAGGCCGTCACCGCGGAGCACCTCCAGGGAATAGATTTTATCGGCTTTGAACAAGACCTGAGCATCCGCAAGGAAATCGACCGATACTTTCGGCAGCGTTCGATTAATATCCATATAGCGATGGAGTTCGACAACATCGAAACCATCAAGGAGGCGGTGGAGATCGGCGCGGGCGTGAGCATCCTCCCCGAGCCGACGGTCCGCGATGACGTCCGCAACGGTTCGCTGGCGACCGTCCGGTTGATCGCCCCCGAGATGCGCCGTCCGCTGGGAGTCATCCACCGTCAGCGCAGGGTGTTTACGCCCACCATTGCGAAGTTCGTCGAGTTGCTCCAGCAAGTGCAAAACCAAGCCGCGGAGGAGCAATGACGCGCGAACGGGAAGTCTTGGTCCGTTTCCGGCCGTCGGGCAGAGAAGCATTCGTGCTGCCCGGAACACGGTTGGTCGAGGCGGCGGCCGAGGCCGGGCTTCTGATCGACGTCCCCTGCGGCGGAGAAGGCTCCTGCGGAAAGTGCCGACTCATCGTTGTCTCGGGCGCCGCGGAACCGACGACCATCGAGCGAAAGTGGTTCTCCGACGAGGAACTCCAGGCGGGGTGGCGGCTGGCGTGTCAATCGGCCGTCGACGGGCCGGCGGAAGTCGATATCCCCTCGGTCTCACTCGCTACGGTCGAGCAGAAAATTCTCGTCCGCTATCAGAAAAAGAATCAGGGAAAGGTGTCAGAACTCTTTTCTGGGAAAGGAGTTCCGACACCTTTTTCCGATCCGCCCGTGCGGAAGCAATACGTCGAGCTTTCCTCCCCCACGCGCGGAGATGATCTGCCCGACGCGCTTCGGCTGGAACGGGCTTTGGGCGTTGGGCCGCTGGCAATGGATGTTTCGTTGCTGCGCGAACTCTCCGCGCGGCTGCGGGAGGCCGGCTTTTGCGGCACCGCCGTGCTGGCCGGCGACCGGCTGTTGGACTTCGAGGTCGGCAACACCGAAGCCGACGCCTTTGCCGTCGCCGTGGACCTCGGGACCACGACGTTGGCCGGCGAGTTGATGGACCTGGGCACGGGCAGCGAGTGGGCGACGACCGCGCGGCTGAATCCCCAAACGCGGTTCGGCGACGACGTGCTCTCGCGCATCCTGCACGCACGGGAAAAACCAGACGGACTCGCGCGGTTGCAAGAGGCCGTCGTCTCGGCCGTCGACGAGATGATCGGCGAGTTGTGCCTTCAGGCGGGCGTACCTCGCCAACGCGTTTACGAGTTGGCCGTCGCCGGCAATACGACGATGCAGCAATTGTTCTGCGGCGTCGATCCCGGCCCGTTGGGAGAAGTACCCTTCGTGCCGACCGGCGGCCGGGGCGTTTCGTGCCCCGCCGCGGAACTCGGCCTTCACATTCATCCTCGTGGAGGCGTTTACGTGATGCCGGCGATCGGCGGATTCGTCGGCGGCGACACCGTGGCCGGCTTGCTCGCCACCGGCCTAACCGATGTCCAACGGCCGGCCTTGTTCGTCGATATCGGCACCAACGGCGAGATCGTGCTGCTGGCCGACGGCCGACTTTCGGCGGCCTCGACCGCCGCCGGCCCCGCCTTCGAGGGCGCGAGAATCTCGCGCGGAATGCGCGGCGGTCCCGGCGCGATCGAAAAGGTCGTCGTCGATGGACGCCTGAGAATCAACGTAATCGGCAACGTGCCGCCGGCGGGCATCTGCGGCTCGGGACTGATCGACGCGGCGGCCGAACTGCTCCGCCATCGGTTGCTCAGTTGCGAGGGCCGGCTGCGAACGCCCGACCAATGCGCACCACTGGCTGAGCCAATGCCACCCGACCTGGCCGAGAGAATCGTCTTACACGACGGACAAATCTCGTTCCTGCTGGCCGACGAAGCCGAGACGGCCGACGGCCGGCCGATCGTCCTGACCCAGCGCGACATACGCGAGTTGCAACTTGCCTCGGGCGCGATCCGCGCCGGCATTGCGATCCTGCTGCGACGCGCCGGCTTGGAACCGAAAGACCTGGAGTTGGTGTTGATCGGTGGCGGTTTCGGCAATTTCATCCGCCGCGGCAACGCCCAGCGGATCGGACTGTTGCCCATCGAGATCGAGCGCCGCCACATCCGTTACATGGGCAACACTTCGTTGGCCGGCGCCCGATTGGCGGCGCTTTCGGGGCAGGCGCGACGCGCGGCCGAGGAACTTGCCCGCCGCGCCGAACACGTCGATCTCTCGACCGACACGGATTTTTCCCGCGAGTTCGCCGAGGCGATGATTTTCCCCGAAGGAGCCGCGTCAGAATAAGTTGATCATATTCGTAGGACGGATTTCCTAATCCGTCCCCGAAAACTGGACGGATTAGGAAATCCGTCCTACGGCAAATTGTGCAATTTATTCTGACGCGGCCCCGAAGTCGATTCGTAACCGATATTTCAGATGTGACCCAACCGCGCATCATACATATCGAATCGCTCGACGCCCTGCGCGCGACGGCCGGGGCGTGGGACGACCTTTGGCGCCGCGGCGAGGCGACGCTCCCCTCGCTCCGCGCCGAACTGCTCGCTCAATGGGTGGAACAATTTTCGCGGCCGGAAGATTTCAGCGCGATCGCCGTGGAGGCGGAGGGTCGATTGGCGGCCGCCCTGCCGCTGATCCGCGTAGGGTGGGACAAGCGAAGCGCAGTCCCACCGCGCATTTTCCGCCGTTGGTGGGGCTGCGCTTCGCTTGACCCACCCTACTTCCCTTTTTCCCGTGCCGCCGCGATTCCCTGCAACGAGTGGTCCGGCAGCGGCGACCTGCTGCTGGAAGCCGACGATGCCGTGGATGAAGCACTACGCGCCTTGGCGGTGGGGATTCGGGAAACAGGTGTTCCGCTGCTGTGGCTCGACGAGGCCACGCTGGACGCCGCTCGTTGGAGGCAATTTCAGCAGACCCTTTCCCGCGGCGGGATGACCGTTGCGGGATGCCGACGCTGGCTGGTCGGGCGGGTGGAGATCGACCACGACTGGCCGGCCTACAAGGCCCGCTGGTCGCGCAAACACCGCCAGAAAATGGCCCAGGCGGCGCGGCGGCTAGGCGAGCGGGGCAACGTGCGGTTGGACGTCCGCTCTCGACTAGCGCCCCACGAGGTTGAGACGGCGATGAGGCAGTGTTTCGAGATCGAGGACCGCGGCTGGAAGGGCGAGGCGGGTACATCCGTGCTCCGCACGCCGGGTATGGCCGGCTTCTACGTCCGTCAGGCGGAACAGGCCGCTCGATGGGGCCAGCTCGAAATCGTCACGCTCCATTGCGGCGGCCGGCCCGCGGCTTTTTCCTACGGGCTCTCGGCCAAGGGCGTTTTTCACTCGATCAAGGTCGGCTACGATCCCGAGTATGCTGAATACCATCCAGGCCAACTCCTGCGATACTACTTGCTGGAGCGGTTCTTCGCCGATCCCGAGCGGAAGGCGCTGGACTTTCAAGGGCCGATGACCGAGGCCCACGCCGCGTGGCAGCCCGAGCGGTACGCGGTCGGCCGGGTAGCGGTAGCGCCGCGAGGTTTGGCGGGCCGTTTGGCGGTGTTGGCCTACAAACACGTCTGGCCGTGGGTGCGGAGAGGAACGAGGGGAGGCGTTGAGTAGTAGGCCGGGTCGAGACCCGGCGGAACATTCGCCGGGTTGCAACCCGGCCTACGCGTTGTTTTGGCGGCTGCCGGACGCGGTCCCGTTTTCGATCGGCGGCAACAAGGGTAGTTCGACGTGGACGTGCGTTCCGTGCTCAGGGGACGATTCGATTTCGGCCGAGCCGCCCAACAACCGTGCCCGCTCGCGGAGGCCCCGCAGGCCGAAATGACCGCTTTGGTCCTTCTCCGTGTCGAAGCCGACGCCCCAGTCGCGCACGTCGATCAGCACGCGGTCGCCGGAGAGGCCCAACTCGACGCGGACTTTTTTGCTCCGGCTGTGCCGGCAGGCGTTGGTCAGCGATTCCTGGACGATGCGGAAGACGGCGATTTCCAACGGCAGGGTAAATCGTTGCGGCTCCAGATTGTGGACAAACTCGATTTCAGGACCGTCATGTTGCCGATACCCGGAGATCAAATCCTCAACGGCGGCAACGATCCCCGACTTGTCGAGGACCGGCGGTCGCAATCCGCCGATCAGCCGACGGGTCTCGGCCATGGCCTCGCGGAGCAGCCCAACGGCCGCGTCGAACATTTTCCGCGCGGCGTCTGGATCGCGGTCCAGCAAGTTCTCGATGGATTGGAACTTAAACAGCACGCCGGTTAATTGTTGTGCCAGGCCGTCGTGAATCTCGTACGACACCAGCTTTCTGTCCTGTTCCTGCAGATCGAGCATTTCCCGCAACAGCCGTTGCTCCTCGTGCAATTTTTCTTCCGCCAGTTTGCGGTCGGTGACGTCGCGGGCCAAGCCGAACAGGAGGCGCTCGTTGCCCATGTAAAATGAGGTCAAACGGATTTCGACCGGAAAGGTCGTGCCGTCCTTGCGACGGTGAATCCCCTCGAAAGTCACGGGGTATTCGTCGTCCGAGCGATTCCCGTGTTGGGATAAGTTGCCGGTGGTGAAATAAACGTCGATGTCGGAAACCCTCATTATCAACAGTTCTTCGCGCGTGTACCCCAGGCTATCGCATGCCTGTTTGTTCACGTCTAAAAACCTTCTCTTCTTGTCGAAAAGAAAGAAGGCGTCGCCGGCGCTGTCCACCAGCCGGCGGAAACGTTGCTCGCTGGCCCGCAGTTCTTGCGTCCGCTGGGCCACCAGTCGTCTGACGCGGGCAGTCCGCCCGGTGAGCAAAAAAAGCAATCCCACCAGCAGGGCGGTAATCAACAATCCCGTCGGCAGCACTAGGATTGGCCCCCACGTCCGGTGCTGCGCCAAATAAGCTTCCAAGGGAACGCACTCGATCTCTACGAGACGGTCGACGACATCGATAAGGCTGGTAACGCGCATGCCGGCCGCGGAAAGCTCCGACGGATCGGGGATCGGCTCCGTCGCCTCCCCGGGAGCGCGCAGCGGAGAAGGTCGGATGCAAATAAGTGGTCCGATGCCTGCGTCCGAGAAGTCGCGGATGCGTACGTCGATTCCCACCGGAGTAAACGAGTGAAGCGCCGCTTCCACAATCGTGCTAATGTCAAACACTCCAAAGACAAAACCGGCTGTTTGAGGGTGATCGGCGCTTGCACCGACGTTCCGAATCGGCGCCACAACGTAGAGCAGCTTGTCGTTCGTCGCATCCTCCCCCGTCGGCGAGCATATGGCGGCGGACTGACGACCGGTGGCCATCGCCCTCTCGGTGGCGGCGCGGCACGCCGGATACGAGCAGAGATCAAACCCCAACTTCGACTTGTATTTCTCGAATGGTTCGACAAAGAGGATCGGGCAGTATTCGGCTCGCTTGCCCGCGGGGACATATCGCCCGCGGTCGTCCCGTTCCGTGATTCCGTAACTTGAGAAACCATCCTTGCGGACGGCTTGTTCGTGGGCCGTGCGTTCCTCCTCCGCGACCAACGGCGCCCACCCGAGCATTTGAACGCCTTGAAATCTTTGCATGAGCGGCCCGGTGAAGGTGCGGAACTCCCTTCGCTCCACCAGTTCGGAGCCGGCGTAAAACGCCTCGATGATGTCGACGACGCTCAACCGGTCGAACGCCGTGTATTGAATCGCCTCGATGCGTCTCTCGGCGTCGCGCTGGAAATGCACCGCGGTGAGCCGCCGTCCCTGGTCCCGCAGCATCTGGGCCAACAACAACGAAATCGCAACGCCTCCAAGTCCGACAAAGAAACAAAACAGTATCCGTCGCCGACTCGAGCGAGAAAGTTCTCCTTCGGCCGATTGGACGCCATTGCGACGTTGTTGGCTATTCGGAGGAACCAAGGCAAAGTCCTCTGCTAGAGGGGGTGTCAAACTATACCGACATGCTATAATACCCCGGACACAGAGAAAGTCAATATAACCAATAAGAGGTAGAGAAGGTACGCGACGGGAAATGGCGCGCCAAACGACCACAAACCCCATCTTAAATGTCGGATAAGTGTCGTATAAACGCCGACAGGTTGCAACGGGGTGGGGGTGTACTACACCGTATTTCCCGCAATAAGCAAGATTTCGGGGCCATTTTTCTACTTCAGCGTTGCGTTCCGAAGGGAAAAAAGCCCACCGTGGTCACGACCGGTTTTCGCGTGGCGGGGAAGCCGGCACGCACCAACCACAACGGACATCGGTGCGTGTCGCACACGGCGGGGATAGGCGAAAATTTCTACCGCGGCGCGATCTATAGCCGTATTGCCCGCGAGAACGCCGGATCGTCGCGGTGAAGATATGCCTGGTAATTCACGCGGGCGCGGAGCCGCGTCTGGTCGTACGACCCGTGCCGTTCGATCAAGCCCAGGTCGAAGGCCAGGCGGTCGGAGTAGCCGGGCAACAGCACGCGGTAATCGTAGGGCACGCGATCCGATCTCAGGTTGTTGATGTGGTTGCGGATGTTCGTGGTGCAGTTGTTCGTCAAGGTGTCGTAGAACTCCGGTTCTTCGTATAGCTTGTTCACCCGCCGCATCACGTCGTCCAACAATTTGCGGGCCTGCTCCTTCGTGGCCGTGGACCGGTACAAGTAGACGTCGCACAGGTCGCAAGCTACCCGTTTCTGGATCAAGTCGCGTTCGCTGGCCACGACGTACATCAACTCATACTGCTGAATAAAGCCCTTGACTGGGTTGAACGCCTCGCCGCGCTCTCGGCGTATCTCCACCGAGACGGCCAAGTATTCCCCGTCCTCGAAGCCGAAGCTGATCATGGTGTGCCCGAGGCTGGGGGTTTCGTTGAACGGCACGACGATGAAATCTACCGAACGGAGTTTGTCCAGGTCGAAGGTCTTGTCGTAGTGGGCCGTGGCGACTTCGTCGGGCGCCAGCCAACGGCAATCGCGGATGTTGTGGACCGTCATTCGGTCTCCATCAAAGTCGGCGTGGGCCAGCACCGCTTGTTCCGGGACCCAATCTCGGCGGTTCGACGGCTTGAACGATTTTACGAGGTCTTCGTTGAGCCGAAGCGAGGGAAACATGGCCTCTTCGGCCGGCTTCGGTCCCGTATCGGCCGGTACTCCGCGGCAACCGACCGGTGGCAATACGATCAGTCCGAGGATTATCCATCCACCAAATGTCCAATAACCGTGGCACAAGGCTAATTTGCGACGTTTGGGCATTTCGGATGAATCTGTCATCGACCGAACGTCCCCAGAACAGATGAAAACGACAAGGCCCCGTTGCTAATAGAGAGAAAACGCTTTTTCCGCAAGAGGAATCGGTTCATAAGCACCCTTGCGCGCAGGGGTTCGGAAAGGCCCTTGACAGCCAAAAGTGCGTAGTGCAGGCTATTGTTGTGTATTGTGATTATGGAGGGTAAGCGAATGGCTAGCGGCCACACTGGAAATGTGGTGCCGGGTAACCGGTTGTGGGTTCGAGCCCCATGCCCTCCGCATAAACGTTAGTACACACTCGCCCCCCCTGATATTCTTTGGGAAATCGAGGGGTGCTTGTGTTTTATTGCGACCTCGTAACCGTTCACAGGGACTGTCCCAATTTTCGCGGCGTGAGGGACGTTGCCTTGGGAAATCGCTTGACCGCCGCAAAAATGGGACTGTCCCCCTCCGCCTCCCGCCTCCGCCTCTTGCCTCCCGCCTACTGCCTGAAAAACGCTTTTTGCGCCCGCCATAGGCCCTTGCAAAAAAAGGCGAAAATACCAGCGGCCAGAAAACAGCCTTTTTCAGGCGTTTCCGGCTGGTAGAATGACCTCGTCGCACATACCCCGCAGGAGGGGTAATTGCAAAAGGTTTCGTGCATCGTCGTCACAAGCCCATGTTGTTATTCAGGTTACAGTCGATTTTCCGGTCTGAATTAACTGGAAAAGATTTCCGATTTCGCCACTTAATTCTTGCGCCGATTCGCCGAGGGCCGATGATGTTCTCAAACCGTTGGAAACACGGGCTATTCATTTCGCAACGCAACTGCGCTTTAGACGTAAGCAGGGTTAAACCCCAGGTTCATCAACCTGAAGCGCCAGGTTGATCAACCTGGGGGCGCGGGGTTGAATTGACCCCTAAAACGCCGCTCGCGCGCAAAACTCCACCCGAGATGCGTTTCTGGAAAGTTAG
>JAUWNG010000016.1 GCA_030612765.1 Planctomycetota bacterium | reverse complement strand
ACGGCCGAAGAAGTAGCGGGCAACGCTTTGTCTCACCATCTCTCGGTGTGTCGCTGTATCTTGCACGTCGCGCAATCGCCGACGATACCACAACCCGCACGAAAATAGCAATTTAGCAGTCCGTTGAAAAAGGGTGCCACTCCTGGCTTGTCCAGCAGTGCGGGGAGAAACACCCGGGAAAACACTGCTGGACAAGCCAGCAGTGGCGCCCTTTTTCAACGGACTGCTAAACCGTGGCATGGCAACGTTTCCACGCACCCCCTTGCGAAAAACTATCCGACATCCGACAATGACCCCCCTGCCCTCCCCTGCCCTTGCTGGAAAGGATTTTTCAGGGCATGAAAGGGGTTTTCATGGATGGAAAGGAATAATGCATGGCTGGAATACCCGTGTTGATGGCCGAAGGCGATTGTATCGCCCAAGCGTGGGAAAACGCCCTGGTCCTGTTGTATAAATCCGGTTGCGACGTCAAGACCCAGTACGACAAAGCCGACGATCCGCCGAGCAAGGACGCCACGATGATCGTCACGGTCCAGGATCCGCTGGCCGAGCCGATGATCCACCGCGACTTTCCCGGCGGCTTCGAGGAACTGCAAGAGTACGTAATGGAGGTTTGCGAGGGGATCAAGGACCACTGCGTCCGCAATCCCGACGACCCGAGCGACACCCGCTGGGAATACACTTACCATCAGCGTCTGTTCCGCTACGAGGCGCCCACGCTTGCGCCGACCGATCAGATCGAGCATATATGCCGACAGTTGGCCGACTCGCCGCACACCCGCCGGGCGCAGGCGATCACCTGGAAGGTCTGGGAAGACAACACCTGTTACGATCCGGCGTGTCTGCAAAGCGTATGGTGCCGAATCGTCGAAGAGGACGGCCGGCGGCTGTTGAACATGAACGTCCGCTTCCGCTCGAACGACGCCTACAAGGCGGCGTTTATGAACATGTTCGCCCTGGCCTGGTTGCAGTCGCAGATCGCCGCGCGGATCGGCAAGCTATCGGGCGAGCCGGTCGAGTTGGGCCGCTACTGCCACGTCGCCGACAGCTTCCATATTTACGGCTCGAACCTGGCGGAGTTCGAGGCCCGATTTCTCGGCGCCATCGAAAAGCGCACCTTCGAGGGGCGCACGATGCGTTACGAGGACGTCCGCGAGATCATGGAATCGGCCCGACCATCGATTCTCGAAAAGGCGCGGCGGATGGGACGGACATAAATCGCGGCCTACCAGCCCGTTGAAAAAGTCGGATTTGGGAGTTCGGGTGCCACTGCTGGCTTGTCCAGCAGTGTTTTTTGGGGAGTTTTCCCTATGCACTGCTGGGCAAGCCAGCAGTGGCACCCTTTTTTCAACGGACTGCTACGGCGTCTTGCCGATCGAGAACGCCTTGCCCAATAGCCGACCGATGGCGTAGTAGGAACGGACTTCCGGGGCGAAGAGTATCGGCAAGAGCTTTTCCATCTCGGGCGTTCCCGTCGCGTCGAGCACCTCCTCGTCGGCCTTCACGTCGAGAATCTCGCCGACGAATTGCGTGTGCAGGCCCAACTCAAACGTATGCACAAGCCGACATTCGAGGACCAGCGGGAACTCTTGCACGCAAGGGGCGTCGACCAACTCGCTGCGGACCGGCGTCAGTCCAGTGGCCGCGAACTTGTCCTCCGTCTTGCCCGAGGCGAGGCCGAAGTGATCGGCCTCTTTCACGTGCTTCTCTGAAGGGACGTTGACCGTAAACGCCTTGCGGAGGACGATGTTCCCGTGGGAATAGGTTGCCTTCCGCAGCGAGACGGCGACGCACGGCGGTTTCGACGAGCAGATGCCGCCCCAGGCCGCGGTCATGACGTTCGGCTTTCCGTCTTTATCGTAGGTTCCCACGACGAGAACCGGGGTCGGATACAGAATCGTTTTCGCACCCAGTGATTTTTTCATCATCGTGCTCCTTGTGTAACGTGTAACGAACGTTGCTGCCGGTCGGCTTCGTGCTCAGTCAGCCAGCCGTTGTTCAACCAGTTTTTCAAGCTCACGTTGGTCCCCGATCAGGAAAATCATTTCCTTCCTTTCGCTACGCTCGCGGAAGCAACACCTCAAAAAGACTGAAAACCAGTGTTACCCATGTGTCCGAACATTTGTTAGGCTCTTCGGGGCGTACCCCCAGGCGGCTGGCAGTGCTGGACAAAAGTTCGGATTCATCGGCGGACAAGTCAACGGAAATTTTCATGTCGGCCTCCAGTGCTTCTTCATTTCTAATTACCTTAGGCAGCCAGCAGAAAATGAACTACCAGTATGGCGGATTGTAGGACGGATTTCCTAATCCGTCCAGTGCGACGTACAACTGGTGGACGGACTAGCAGCCCGTTGGAAAAGTCGGATTTGGGAGTTTGGGTGCCACTGCTGGCTTGTCCAGCAGTGTTTTTCCGGGTGTTATCTCCCCGCACTGCTGGACAAGCCAGCAGTGGCACCCTTTTTCAACGGGCTGCTAGGAAGTCCGTCCTACGGGGTAGGTGATTTTCTGCGGGCTGCCTTATATCTCAAGCCACCATTTTGGGTAGTGAGGGAAATTTCCCTGTTTTTGCGGCGTGCAAGCACGCCGATAAACACTGCTCGGTGTTTTGCCCGACTACTCAACGGAAGCTGGAGAAACCACGCAGGCTTTGCCGATAAACGTGGCGTTGTGGTTTCGTTAGCGGTTCGTAAGCAAAGACGACACTGCTCGCGAGGGGTGATTGCTGGCGCTGCTTGCACCGCAAGCAGAACGCAAACCGCACGAACCGCAAACCGGCGGGCGAGTGGCGCGACGGCGGCCAAGCGACCGATAGAAAGAGCAGGAACAGAACTAATACGGTGAACGGCCGGAAGTATAACTATCTTCTCCATCCGAGAAGAATGTTTCACTTCTTTCCGTGCAACGTGTAATACACCTTTTCTCACGGGAAGCCGCGCGAGGAGACATTCCACGGTGAATCAGGACATCAACGTATTGGCACTGGTAAAAGGGACGGAGCGATACGTCTTTCTTTATAACGATGCAAACCGCGCGGAGACGTTGCGCACGCTCGGGCGTTACGCCTCCAACCCGGAGTTGAGTTTCACCTGGTACGACGCCGCGGTGCTGAGCCAGAAAATCCGCCAGGAGAGCCGGAAGTTCGTCAGCACGTCCCGTTTCAGTGTGCCGCTGATGACCGACATGGACGAGTGAATAATTAGGGACTGGGGATTAGGGATTAGGGATTGGAGGGCGGATCTCTCCAATTTCCTAATTCCTGATCCCTGATCCCTAATCCCTCCGATGCGAACCGCCGTTGCCCGATTTCTGAAGTATCTGGCCGCCGAGCGCAACGCCTCGCCGCACACGGTGAAGAGCTACGGCGAAGACCTCGAAGCGTTGGCCGCCTATTTGAGCGAAGCCCGCGACGGCAGTCCGCCCTCGTCCGGCGAGATCACGGTTTTCGATCTGCGGGGTTACGTGTCTGCCTTGCACGACTCGGGCTATGCGAAGAGCAGCATTGCCCGGCACATCGCCACGCTACGGAGTTTTTTCCGCTTTGGTCAGCGTGAAGGTTGGGCGGAAACGAACCCGGCCAAACCGCTGCGGACTCCGCGTCAGGGGCGCTCGTTGCCCCATTTCCTCACGGCCGAGGAGTTGGGCCGGCTCTTCGACGCCCCGCCGCCAAATGAACCGATGGGACTGCGCGATCGGGCGATTCTGGAGACGATGTATTCGGCCGGATTGCGGGTCAGCGAGGTGGTGGGGCTGGACGACGCCGATCTGGATTTTCCGGACTACTTGCTCCGCGTCCGCGGCAAGGGACGGCGGGAACGGTTGGCGCCGGTCGGTTCGTATGCCATCGATGCACTAAAACGCTGGATCCGCGTGCGGAAGCTGCACCCGCGGGAAATGGGGACAGGTCCAATTTGCCGGAACGGCCCGAAGGCGGGCACCGACGCGCAGCGTTGGTCGGCGCACAAATTGGACCTGTCCCCTTTTCCAGCGGCGCCGGTGTTCGTCAACAGGTTCGGCCGCCGGCTGACCACGCGGAGCGTCGCCCGGATGTTGGAGAAGTATCTGAAAATCACCGGACTGGACAGTCGC
Source organism: Planctomycetota bacterium (assembly GCA_030612765.1). Classification (GTDB taxonomy): domain Bacteria; phylum Planctomycetota; class Planctomycetia; order Pirellulales; family Thermoguttaceae; genus JAHIKV01. Next base: position 35,803 of record JAUWNG010000016.1, on the reverse strand, counting down.
ACCAGCCCGCATTCGCTACGCCACAGTTTCGCCACGCACCTGCTCGATCGGGGCGCTGACATCCGTAGCGTGCAGGAACTGTTGGGGCACAAAAGCCTGGTCACCACGCAGATCTACACGCACGTCAGCAACGCGGCGCTGCGCGAGGTTTACCAGCGTGCGCACCCGCGGGCAAAAAACAGGAATTAGGGATTAGAAAGAACTTGGGCCGGCGCTCTATCTAATTCCTAATCCCTAACAGCCCGTTGAACAAGTCGGTTTTCGAGAGTTCGGGTGCCACTGCTGGCTTGTCCAGCAGTGTTTTCCCGGGTGTTTCTCCCCGCACTGCTGGGCAAGCCAGCAGTGGCACCCTTTTTCAACGGACTGCTAATCCCTCCTACTCGCTACACCAACCCTTTTCGCACGGCCCAAACCGCGGCCTGGGTGCGGTCGCTGACGGCGATTTTGCGCAGGATGTTTTGCACGTGCTCCTTCACCGTCTCCACACTGATCTCCAACGACTTGCCGATCTCTTTGTTGCTTAGCCCGAGGGCCACATGGCGCAACACCTGGGTCTCGCGTTGGGTCAATGGGACGTCGTCATCGTCGATCAGTTGGCGGATCTTCATCGTGCTGGCAACCTTTTTCAGCTCGCCGCGCGGGCTGGGCGATTCGCCGGCCGCCGCCGCCGTGATCGTGGCGATCAGATCCTCGCGCGGAGAACCTTTCAGGGCGTAGTCGGCCGCGCCCAAGGCAACCGCCCGGGCAACGTACGTCGGATTGTCGTAGGTCGAGAGCATCACGACCTTGCTTTCCGGCACCTTCGCCCGAAGCTTTTCGAGCGTGGCCAAGCCATCAGTGTCGGGCATGCGAATGTCCAACAGGATCACGTCCGGCTTTTCTTTCTGTGCGAGCTGCAAGGCGTCCTTGCCGTTTGCCGCCTCGCCGATGATCTCAATGTCGGTCCCCGCCAAAAGACTGGCAAGCCCCGTGCGAATGACCTCGTGGTCGTCGCAAACCAAAATTCGAATACTCATTTTGATCTCCCGTAATTTGTGGAGTTGGATACCCTTCCAACGAAACAATCATACCACAATCTTAAACCACCATCGGGCAGGATTGTACCCCTCTACGCAACGAATTAACCCCCCCGACTCAGCGGGATAAGCGTGGTTTTTTCGGCCAAGTCGAGGGGGAGATTGGGTGGACGGCCTAAATCTCTCGCCAAACGGGTTCAATGGATTTTGCACAATGCATTCTACCGTCTGGAAGTGGCGTGTAACAGTTACGCCTTGTGCGGCAAAATTTTCTGGCGGCCTCAAGTGGTTGTGGCAACTGGACTACGGAGCGGAATTGACCGCCCCGAAGGGGCCACGTTCTCCCAGCCCTGGGCAACGCCCAGGGTGCGTGAAAGAACGCAAACGTCCCGTGTCGGCCCAACGGGCCAATCATTCTCCGAGACTCGCCGCGAACGGTTGGCCCGTTGGGCCGACACGCCTTTCGTACGGCAACTCGCGCCCCTGGGCGTTGCCCAGGGCTGGGAGAAGGGCTGGGCCTTCGGCCCGTTTGCCGGCAACTACCCCCTTCTGCTGATAGCAAAATTCGGTTGCCAGAAATATTTGCCGCACACGGGGAGAAATACCCGGAAAAACACTGCTGGACAAGCCAGCAGTGGCACCCGAACTCTCGAGAACCAACTTTTTCAACGGGCTGTTAGCTGTGTCGGCCTACTAGGCTTTGTCGGAAAAGGCCATCTGTCATCCTGAGCGTAGCGAAGGATCTCGCCCAATTTTACGGAGATTCTTCGCTACGCTCAGAATGACAGTAGGCCGCATCAGGCCTTTTCCGACAAAGCCTAGTTCCCGCAACTTCTCGCAATTATGGCCATCTCGACCTTTTGCCCCCACGTGGTGTAATTCCGTGCCTGGTTTGGGGCCAACTATTCCCCCAGGGTTCTGTAGCCCCTGTTTCTTGCAAAAGTTCAACCACGGTTGTATGGTGTGATGTCGAATTCCCCAAGTGCCCAGTCCGCCCAGCCACAACGCACGCACCAACCCGTGCTCGGCGATGCCATCGGGTAAACCACATAGCTTATGTGGGTTTTCGTGGAATTGACCTAGACACGAAGGGCCAATTCGGCGACATAAGGCGCGTTGTTGGATATTATGCTTTCGAGTGGGGATTGCGATGCTGGGTTGGATGCGAAGACGAAGAATGCTGTCCGCGGCGACCAGCGTGCTGGGGCTTTGCGCGGTTGTAGCAGGCTGCACTCAGGGATTTAGTACCTACAATCGTAATTTGCCGTCGGTTGCGCAGTCCGCGGGACATGCCGAGGCGTCCGACGCTTTGCCACGGCCGGCGGCGCTATCCGCCGCCCTCAATGAGATGGATGTGCCTACGGTGCAGGATCCCCACCCGAGTTTCGTGGGATCCCGCTTAGCAGTCCGCGAAGTTGCCGAGCCGATCGCGACGGAGTATTTCGATGCCTCGCCGTTTCTTGTTCAATATATGCACTCCCCGAATTTTGGGCCGGAGGTGGTGCCGTTGCCCCAGGGCGTGCCGGCCGAGCCGCGGTCGGCTGGGGCGAAGCCGGCCACGGCGCCAAGCGACGAGCCGCTGATCACGCTGCGCGTGGACAACCTGAACGTCGGCAAAGTGATGGAGATGATCAGCCGGCAGGCCAAGATTCTAAACATTCTCGTATCGCCGGAGGTTGGCGGCAAAATCACGGTCGATCTGCGGAACAAAACCGTGGACGAGACCCTGCGAATCATCGCCAAGCAATGCCGCCTGACGGTCATACGTGAAGGGGACGTCATCTACATTTCGACGCTAGAGGAGTCTCGCAAAATCGCGGAAGACGATCTGCCGGTGCGCGTGTACCACTTGAACTACGTCAAGAGCAAGGACATTGAAACCATGGTCAGGCCTTTGCTCAGCAATAAGGGCAAGCTCACTTCGTCGCCGGAAAGCGATACCGGCCTGGCGAGCGATGCGAGTCACGCGGGCGACAAGGCGACGGAAGTGAAGGCGGGCGGCGACTCGATGGCCGGCGGTGATATCGTCATAGTTCAGGACTACGCGGAGGTCTTGATAATGGTCGACCGCGTCATCGCGCAGATTGACGTTCAACCCATCCAGGTGCTGATCGAGGTCGTGATCGTTAGCGTGAAGTTGAATAAGGGCATGGAGTTAGGGGTGAACTTCGCCCTGCTCGATGGAGCAGGACAGGCATTGGGCGTCGCCGGGAGCGGCGCTGCGATCAACGCCGCGGCCGGATTCTTGCCGGCCTCGGTGTTGTCCGCCACCAAGCCCGGCTATGTTAAGGGCACCCCCCTCGAGGGGTTTGCCAAGGCTGAGCCCGGGCTGAAGTTCGGTTTTGTCGATAAGAGCACCACCGGGTTCCTTAAGTTTCTGGAGACGATGGGCGAAATCAAGGTGCTCGCCTGCCCACGGCTCTTGGTTCTCAACAAGCAGCGGGCGGAAATCCACCTCGGTAAAAGGCTGGGCTATAAAACGTCCACACAGACTCAAACGAGCACGGTTGAGAAAGTGGAGTTCCAGGATATAGGCACGCAGTTGCGGTTGCGGCCGTTTGTCTCGTCGGACGGAATGATCCGCCTGGAGATTCGCCCGGAACGCAGTTCCGGCGAGGTGGATAAGGATGGCATCCCACAGGTGGATGCCACGCAAGTCACGACCAACATGATGGTCCCCGATGGGGCCACGATTGTGATCGGTGGGCTCATCGAAAGCGATGTAGCCCACAGTTGGGCCGGTTTCCCGCTCTTGAGCCGGCTCCCCGTGCTTGGTTACTTGTTTCGGGAAACCGACGATAAGACAATAAAGAGGGAGTTGGTCGTGATCATCACGCCGCACATTTGGCGGCCGAACATGCCCGAGGCCCTGAACTACCTGGGACGCCCGCGCACGTTGGGCCTGGACAGGCGGGTCAGCCAGCGTCCGCACGAGGAGAAGCGGGACGGCCCGAGCCTCTACGAGCTTACGCGGCCGGAGGTCTGCCCCCAGAAAGCGCATCCAGACGACATATTCCAGCTTCTCCCCGCAGACCGCACGATTTCTGGCGACCGCTAATAGCCCGTTGAAAAAGTTGGTTTTCGAGAGTTCGGGTGCCACTGCTGGCTTGTCCAGCAGTGTTTTCCCGGGTGTTTCTCCCCGCACTGCTGGGCAAGCCAGCAGTGGCGCCCTTTTTCAACGGGCAGCGGTGGTTGGACGCACCAGATCGTGCCCCGGGTGTATTCACCCGGGGCTGAATAGCTGTTTTTGCAGCCCCGCTATACGGTCAACTCGAAAATTAAAGTTTGACAAAGCCTAGCTCCAGCCGTGCTAGGTTTAAGAGGTCGCGCTGGAAATGATCGACTCCGTGAAGAATGGAATCGGCGCAATGGCGAACCCTGCCGACAGGGGGGTGCCTTGCGACTTCGGCAATCCGGACTAAAGGAACCTGGCAATTGAGTGTTCCCAAACAATACGCAGTTGATTTCTCGGGGGCCGATAGAGAGAACCATCGGCATGGCCCGATGCGCGCCGGTCGTCGGTTCTTCGACGCCTTCTTCATGCGTGCAACGGATCGTATCGGTCTGCAATTCCTGCGATATCTCGTTGTCGGCGGCATCGCCACGGTATTTGATTTTGGCGCCTTCGTGCTTTTAGTTGCCGGTGGAACTCACTACTTGCTGGCGAATGCGATCGCTTTCGCGATTGGCGTATCCATCAATTACGTTCTCAGCGTGCTGTGGGTGTTCTCGTCGCGGGCTATTGACTCAAAAATCATCGAGTTTCTCATTTTCGTCATTATCGGGATAGTAGGACTCGGGATTTCGGAAGCCTCTATATATGTTGGAGTGGATATCGTTCATTTCCATTATACAACGGCCAAACTCGGGGCGATTGCCTGTGCGCTCATGTGGAATTTCGCGGCTCGCAAGCTTTTTCTATTTCGCGGAAGCAGTTGTGCGGCGCAAGCTGGGGAACAACTGCCATGAAGAGCTTCACCATTATTGGCGCGGGTCCGGCGGGGCTTGCTGCCGCGTATACCTTGGCAAAAGCCGGCCATCAGGTTGCCGTTGTCGAGCAGGACCGCCAGGTGGGCGGTCTCTCCAAGACTATCGACTACCACGGGTTTAAATTCGATATCGGCGGCCACCGCTTCTTCACGAAGAGTGACGAGGTAAACCGGTTGTGGCGAGAGATTCTCGAGGACGAATTCCTCGTAAGGCCGAGGTTGTCGCGGATTTATTACCGTGGAAGGCTTTTCCATTATCCCCTAAAGCCTTTGAATGCTCTGGCGAACCTGGGTGTCTGGACAAGCTTCGGCGCCATCGTAAGTTACCTTCACGCACAACTCCGTCCAAAGCATCCCGAGGCCAGCTTCGAGGACTGGGTCAGCAACCGCTTTGGCGAAAAGCTCTACAAAATATTCTTTAAGACCTATAGCGAAAAGGTTTGGGGAATCCCGTGTACGGAACTCTCCGCCGACTGGGCCTCCCAGCGTATTCGCAATTTGAGTCTGGGCAAGGCCGTTCTGGACTCGCTCGGGATTCATCGCGGCAAGAAAGTGGCATCGCTGATCGACGAGTTTCATTACCCGCGGTACGGACCGGGGCAAATGTATGAAAATATGTCGGAGAAGGCAAAGGCATTCGGCGCCGAAGTGCGTCTGGCCAATCGCGTAGTCGCCGTTGGCCATCGGAACGGTCGCGTCGAAAGGTTGACCACTGTTTCCGCGGAGGGCAAAGCCGATCATGCCGTCGATTATCTGATCTCGTCGATGCCGCTTTCCGATATTCCACTGATGATGGATCCGATGCCGCCACGCGACGTCGTCGATGCGGCTCACGGCCTTAAGTACCGTTCAATTCTCACCGTCAATCTTTTAATCCGGCAAGCCGAAATTGTTCCCGATACGTGGATCTATATTCACGATCCGGACATTCAGGCAGGGCGTCTTCAACTCTACAAAAACTGGAGCCCCGAAATGGTTCCCGACCAATCCTGGAGTTCGGTGGGGTTGGAGTATTTTGCCTTTGAAGACGACGCCTTGTGGTCGATGGATGAAGAGCGTCTGATTGAGATCGCGAAGCAAGACTTGCGGAAGCTGAGCTTGGTCGACGCGGAAAAGGTCCATGACGGGTTCGTGGCGCGCTATGCCAAGGCCTACCCCGTTTACAACGAGGGATACCGAGAGCGAGTGGAGACAATACGTGCGTATCTCAATACCATCGGCAACCTTGTGTGCGTCGGCCGCTACGGCCAGTTTCGCTATAACAACATGGACCATTCCATCATGACGGCGCTATTGGGCGCCCGCAAGCTGCTCGGCGAAGCCGTCGATCCATGGAGCGTGAACGAGGAAGCGGAATACCATGAAGAAGACCGTTCACGGAATCATGGGTAGGCAAACCATCTGTCACGCGCTGTTGTTTCTCGGGCTCTTCGCTTTCCAGGCGATCAACCTGGACAGCGACCCTTCGCCGCTGGTGGAAATGTATCAGTTCAACGATGAAGGCTATTGGAATCATAGCGCGCGGTGCAAGGTGCTTTTCGGCACGTTCGTGCCCGACGAATTCAATCAAGACATCATTGCGTCTCCACTATTCACGCTCATTCAATGGGCGGTCTTCTCTCTGAGTGGTGTAAGCATTTATTCCGCACGGCTCCTGCCGCTTGTGAGCCTGTGGCTCATCCTGCTCATGGTCTACTTTCTGGTGAAGCGACATTCTTCCGCCAATACGGCGCTGCTGGCAGTGGCCATGCTGGGGCTACTGCACGAGATGCTCATGTACACCAGGTGGTCTACGCCGATTATCACTCAGGCCTGCTTTCTGACCGCCATCTTGTTGTTCTGGGAATATGGAAAGACCGGCAGCCGATGGTGGATGGCGGCCTGTGGCGCCTCGTTTGTCGCGGCTACGCTGACCACGCTTTTGACAATCCATTGTATCCCCGGAATTCTGCTTTTTCTGGGCGTGGCGTTCTTCGTCCGAAAAGAGGTCGATTGGAAACAAATCGTCGTGTTCCTGGGTGTCGCGTTGTTTCTCGGCATTGTGGCGGTGGCGGCATACTATCTTCCGATTTACGACCAGATTCAAATCTTTGCACGGACCGTTGGAGCGGCAAACTTTCAGAACGATCCCAGCGCGGGCATTAACAATGCAAGGCAATCACTGCAAGCGATGCCTTTCTTGGAAATCTTCTGTTCCCCTGGCGTGGTTCCCCTGACGATGCTTGCTTCTTTGTGGTTCATTGATTTTCTGACGCGCACTGCGAAAGAGGGTATTGGGGTTGTGCTGAGGCGGATGTCCACGGTGGAGTTGTATTCCGTGTGCTGGGTTATCGGTGCAATGCCGTCGATTATCGCCATGCCCACCATAGCCCCGCGCCGTTTTGTGATCTTTCTGATACCCATTGTCGTAATGTCGTCATTCTTTATTTGGCGCGTCTGGAACGCTCGCTTAGGACCGGCCAGGAAACAACTGGGGGACTGTCCCAATTTTCGTCCGACGAAAATGGGACTGTCCCCTTCCCCATCGCCGGAAGCCACCGGCCGTGGAAGATGGTGGCGGATTGTTTTTTGGTGTCTTATTGCCGCCGCATGGTGTGAGTGCATGTGGATATGTGATTCGATACTTCATTCCCGCTGGTTGATGCTGGCCGGCATGGGTTTCCCGCCAACGATAACCACTCTTGTATGTGTTTTGTGTGTGATGCTCGCGGGCTTGTATTTCCTGTTAAAGAAAACAAGAGTGACGGTCGTGCTTCTTCTAGTCTGTTTCTTTGCGGTGAATCTCAGCCTTACTGGTATATGGTACTCGTGCGCCACCTACACGGTTCGCGATACCTCGCGCGAATTGGGGAGTATTACGGCGTCGGGAGACTACTTTCTGGGTCATTTTGCCTGTGAACTTGCGTTGGAGAACGAAACTCTCCCGGTGTATCCTCCTTGGGGTCGTCAACGCATGAAAATGAACGCCTGGTTTCTCGAGGAGAGCAAACGGGTGCCTTTCCTGGCCAGTGACGATGGGAGGGGCGACCTTATAGTTCAGTTTCCGATCGAGCGTGTATCAGAGATAAGACAAATCCGGCTCTTCCCGGTCATCTTTGGTCAAAATGAATATTGCTATAAGGGCGCGCTTTATATTGTGAGGCCGCCGACAAGCGCGGCGAGCGGCGCAAACTCTTCACCGGGATCGCAACGGGAGCGCCCCGTGGTACAGGAGCCAGGCAAGTGAATACCACCGAAAGCTCGGCTCTCCAATCTCTGGGTCTCTCGGAGTGCTACCATATCGAGACGGGGGCATTGATGCACTCGGCGTTGGCGTCCAGCATCTTGATCATGTTGTTTTTGGGCGGCGCATTAGTTTTGTTGGTGCTGGCCCGGAGGTTCCCCGCGCTGAATGCCATGCTCGGCAATCTGCTCTCCGGAGAGCCCGACCACGAAGCTGCCTCGCCCAGTATATGGGCTCGGAACGTCTGGTTTCTGGCGGGTGCGGCGCTCGTGGGTCTCGCGCTGGCGTGGCTTGAAATCACCCAACCGTATTTCTTTACGCAAGACGACGTCCTTGTGGGAGAATTGCCCGGTACGCTGTGGCTTTGCCGGAGCCTCTGGGATGGCGTGCTTCCGGAGTACAACCCGTTCGTGTTGATGGGCGCTCCGGCGTTGAGCGGCGGGGGCGGCAGCTATCCACCGACGTACATGGCCTATGCGGTAGCACGCCATGTGCTGGGCAACGAGTATGCGACCGTGGAGGTTTTTGCGATCTTCCATATTTTGGCCGGATACGCCGCCATGTACTGGGCATCGCGGCTGGTCGGAATGGGCCGCATGCCCGCTTTCGCGGCCAGTCTGTCTTTTATCCTCAGCGGCAGTGTCCTGATCATGTGCCGTTCCTGGCACACCTTCATTCCCGTCGTGCTTTGGATGCCGCTTTTGGTGGTTGCCGTTATGAAAATGGCCAACGGACCGGTCTCCTGGAAATGGTTCCTGGGAACGGGGGCCGTTGTCGGGATCGCGTATCACGGAGAGTTCCCCCAAGTCTGGGTGTACTCGATGGGGTTCTTCGTGCTGGCGACTCTTTGGCTCGTCGCCATGGGACGAATTCCAGTTCGCCGCGGCGTGTGGCTGCTGCCCGCACTGTTGCTGGGAATCGGCATTGCGGTTCCGCTCCTGTCGGTCCAGTTTGGGCTTGCCGCCGACATGGCACGGCCCAGCGGATATGGGGCGGGGATTGCCGACGGGCTTCTGGCGATGCTGCTGCCGTATCCTCTGGTCTGGGCGCCTCAACCGAATTCCTGGGGTAGCACCGATGTTCAGTATATGGGGCATTTCTACTATTTCGGCACGCTGTTTGCGGTCCTTTGCGCCGCCAATGTCATGGCGCTGATTGCGACGCGGCCGCGGCGAGCGATTTGGGAAAAGCATGTCTGGACCGTGTGCGCCTGCCTGGCCTTTGTCTCGGCGATCGGCCCCGACGGCGTGCTGTGGCTGGTGATGAGCAAGTTGCCGGTCGTCGGCGCGATCAACAACAACCCCTTCCGTTTGTTGCTCTTTTTTGTGTTCTTTGCCGTGCTGAGCGGCGGAGTCCTCCTGGAGCGGCTCCTTCAACGCACGACGCGCCGGCGAGTGTGGGAAGTGGTTATTAGTGTCACGCTCGGCATCGCAATGCTCTATCACGTGGCGATGTGTCGGCCTTCCTTCTACAGCTACGGCTTTCAGCCTTATCCTGAACTGACCGTCGAAATGACCGAGCTGCTGCAACCGCATGGGACACAGGCGGCCCATCGCATGGCCTCTTGGGCACCAAGGCGATCCATAGTGCCCAGCTTTGCCCTCGCACTACCCCATAATCTTCCTGTCATCTATGGTCTGCCGGCTTTTGGGGGATACAGTCCGCTGATTGAGTGCAAGTCTCCGTTTCTGTTTGCCAAGAATCGCCTGCGCCAGGATCCGGCCGCTGCCGCGCGCGCCTACGGTGTTCGTTGGTTTCTGAGGCATGACACATGCGATACTCCGGTGTTCTCGCCGAATCCAGCCTCGTCCAGGTTTGAATCGAGTGTGAGATTCAATAGCGACTTTGAACGGATCGAGTTTTCGCGAACTCATAGGCTGCCGGGCTTGCCGGACCTGACGCTCATGGAACTGGACCATGTTGATCCGTTGGCCTTTGCGGAAGGCAATCCCAGGCAGGCCATGCCGTTGCGATTCGACGGCGCCGGAATCGACGTCGACGTCCGTGGTCTGTCGTCGGCAAGCCCGGTCGTGGTCAACTTCCTCTGGTATCCCAAGATGAAGGCCGCCGTGGATGGCCGGACAGTCGAGTGCAGTCGCGACGATTGGCATCGTATCACGGTAAACGTGCCGGCGGGAGCCGAGGTGCTGGAGATTCGCTACAGTCCCGATTGGCGCAAGGGCATCATTCTTGGATTGGCGCTGGTAGGGCTCTCACTGGTGACGGCGGTCTTCCTGAATGGTTTGCCGAAGTTTTCCCGGTTGTCGCGACAATTCCGACATTCACGAATGTGCCGGAAGTAGCGATATTTCAGCCGGGGCGGCACTTCTCGGAAAGCCCGGCTTCCGACGGCCGAGCGGCCCTGCATTCTTTGCGACACAACGAGTTATGTCAACAACTGGCGAACTTGGGCTAATGCAAGTTGCTTTCATCGAACGGTGTGGTAACTTTGAGGACCGGCTCGACTGCGCGAGTTGCGTTGACTTTGCGCGGAAAGGTAGAGCTTGGTTTTCGTAGCCACGATGGAAACGACAAGCTATGAAGGATCGCCTCAAGGTCGTAATTCTTTGTGGTGGACTGGGAACCCGCCTGCGGGAAGAAACCGAGTTTCGACCCAAGCCAATGGTTGAGGTAGGCGGCAAACCGATACTTTGGCACATCATAAGAGGGTTTACCCATTACGGGTTCCACGATTTCGTCCTTTGCCTTGGCTATCGGGGCAATGCGATCAAGGAGTATTTCCTCAACTACGATGCGATGAACAACGATTTCACGATCGCGCTGGGGAAGGAGTCGAACATCCAGCAGCACACGTCGCCCGACGAGGAGTTTTTCCGCGTGACCCTCGCCGACACCGGCCCTAACACGATGACCGGCGGGCGTGTGAAGCGAATCGAGCCGTATGTGGACAGCGGCACCTTCATGGCGACCTACGGCGACGGTCTCGCAAACGTGAACATCGACGACCTTCTTGCCTTCCATCGCTCCCACGGGAAACTGGCGACCGTTACGACTGTTCGGCCTATTTCACGTTTTGGGGTCCTCGAGTTGGACAACGACGGCCGCGTAAAGACATTCGCGGAGAAGCCGCACGTGGAGGGGTGGATCAACGCCGGTTTTTTCGTGTTCAACCGAGGCGTCTTCGATTATTTAGACGGGGATTCTTGTGTCTTGGAGCACGAGCCGATGGAGCGTCTTGCCGCCGACGGACAACTCGTTGCATTCCGGCATGACGGCTTTTTCTTTGCCATGGATACGTACCGCGAGTACGAAGCACTCAATAAGATATGGGACTCGGGGCAAGTTCCCTGGAAAGTATGGTAATGGATTGGCTAAAGCCTGAAACATTCAAGGGGCGGTCGGTCCTGGTAACCGGCCATACCGGATTCAAAGGCTCCTGGCTGGCGATCTGGCTCAACCGCCTCGGCGCGAAGGTAAGCGGCTACGCGCTGGCCCCGCCCACCGATCCCAACAACTTCTCGGCCTCCCGGGTCCGCGATATCTTGGTCAACGACGTCCAGGCGGACGTCCGTGATGCCGATCGGCTGACTCGGGCCATCGAAAAGGCCGATCCCGACGTCGTGTTCCACCTCGCCGCCCAATCGTTGGTCAGAACCAGCTACACGGCGCCCCGAGAGACGTTCGAGGTGAACGTCATGGGCACCGCGGCCGTGCTGGACGTGGTGCGCGCCCGCGGCAAGCCGTGCGTCGTCGTGGTCGTGACCAGCGACAAGTGCTACGAGAACCGCGAACAGGTGTGGGGATACCGAGAAAACGATGCCCTGGGCGGCCATGACCCGTATAGTGCCAGCAAGGGCGCCGTGGAGATCCTCGTCGCCTGTTATCGGCGTTCATTTTTCCCTCCCCATCGCCTTGCCCAACATGGAGTAAAGCTGGCCACGGCGCGGGCGGGAAACGTGATCGGCGGCGGCGACTGGGCCAATGACCGAATCGTGCCGGATGCGGTCCGAAGTCTGGCGACTGGTTCCCCGGTGTCTGTCCGCAATCCGCGGGCCGTGCGGCCGTGGCAGCACGTACTCGAGTCGCTTGGCGGTTATCTGGCCCTGGCGGCGCGGATGCGCCAGTCCGACGATCCCGCGTGGTGCGACGCATGGAACTTCGGCCCGACGCCCGGGCAAGAGCTTTCGGTGGCGGAGCTGGTGGAACATTTCGTCGCGGCTTGGGGCCGCGGACGGTGGACGGATGCGAACGGTTCAAACCAGCTTCATGAGGCCGCCGTATTGCGATTGAACATCGACAAGAGCCTCTTTCGTCTCGGCTGGAGCCCCACCTGGACGCCCGACGAGGCGGTCGCCAGGACCGCCCAATGGTATCGCCGCTATTACGAATCGGATGATCCCAACATGCTTGACGCATGTGAAGAAGATATCGAAGCCTTCCAGTCGGTCCGCGTGTCGGACAAGACCGATCTTTCCCACCTGCTGCCCAATATCATGTCCGTGTCCCATGTCCCCTCCATCCCCCCAGTTTTCCAGTAGCCTATTCCAAAAGGATCTGGAACACGTGTTGGATCACACGCGGGATTTCTGGCAAGAAGTCCGCGGCCGGCGCATATTCATTACGGGAGGGACCGGATTCTTCGGGATATGGTTCGTCGAGAGTTTTCTTTGGGCCAACGAGCAATTGGGACTCGATGCCAAAGCCGTCGTCCTGTCGCGCGATCCTCAAGCTTTCTGTCGCAAGATGCCTCATTTGTCGGCACATCCGGCCTTGTCGTTCCAAGTTGGCGACGTGCGGACGTTCGAGTTTCCTGAAGGCCGTTTTTCGCATGTCATTCACGCGGCCAACCAGACTGCCGACGACACGGCGAAGCCATCGAGGTTGCTCGACGTAATGGCTCGTGGCACGCGGCACACTCTGGACTTTGCCCGGCACTGTGGCGCAAAGAAACTACTTTTCACAAGTTCAGGATCCGTCTACGGTCCTCAACCCGCGGTCCTCGCTCATGTTTCAGAGAACTATGGCGCTTCGCTCGACACCATGGATCCCCGTTTCGCTCATGGCCACGGCAAACGGTTCGCCGAGCATTTGTGCGCCGTTTACGCCGGGCAGTACGGGATTGAGGCCAAGATCGCGCGCGGGTTCGCGTTCGTCGGGCCATACCTGCCTTTGGACGGCAACTATGCCGTCGGCAACTTCATTCGCGACGGCCTGCAGGGCGGACCCATAGTCGTCAAAGGGGACGGCGCCCCGCATCGCTCGTACCTCTACGCCGCCGACATGGCGATTTGGCTGTGGACGATCCTGTTTCGGGGCCGTTCGTGCCGGCCGTACAACGTTGGTTCCGACAAAGAGGTGACTATCGCCGACCTGGCGAACATCGTCGCCGGTTCGTTTTCCGAGCGGCGGGACGTGCGGATCGCCGGCGAAGCCGTTCCGGGTACGCCGGCCGACCGATATGTGCCTTCCGTTGATCGAAGTCAATCTGAACTGCAACTGAAGCGGAATATGGATCTGCAATCAAGCATTCGTCGTACAATCTCGTGGCACTCCCAACTGAATAGTGTAGGGTGGGACAAGCGAAGCGCAGTCCCACCAACAACGGGGAAAATTGTGGTGGGACTGCGCTTCGCTTGTCCCACCCTACTTTCCTCCCAACGAGTGTCCCGCCAGTAATGAGGCCCTTTTTAAAGGATGTTTACAATGGCTGAAGTAAAGATCGGCAATACGATGGTCGGTGACGGGCATCCCTGTTATGTCGTGGCTGAAATCGGCATCAACCATAACGGCGAGATCGGTCTGGCCAGGCAGTTGATTGACGTGGCGGAGGCCGCCGGCTGCAACGCCGTCAAATTCCAGAAACGGACCATTGACGTGGTTTATACGCTGGAAGAACTGGCCAAACCGCGGGAAAGTTCGTTCGGTGAAACGAATGGCGACTTGAAATACGGCCTGGAGTTTGAACTGGGGGAGTATCAGGGCATCAACCGCTACTGTTGCGAGGTGGATATCGCTTGGTTCGCCTCTTGCTGGGACGAGACGTCGGTTGATTTCATTGACCAGTTCAACGTGCCGTGCTACAAGATTGCGTCGGCCAGCCTTACCGACGACAATTTGCTGCGGTACACCCGCGCCAAGGGCAAGCCGATCATCCTCTCGACCGGCATGAGTTCCTTGGAGGAAATCGACCATGCCGTCAAAGTGCTTGGCGAAAAGGATTTGGTTCTCCTGCATGCCGTCAGCACGTATCCCGCCAATTATGACGAGTTGAACCTGCGGGTGATTCCAGAGTTGAAGAAACGATATGGGGTGCCCGTCGGCTATTCCGGTCACGAGACGGGGCTCCCGTCTTCCGTGGCGGCGGTTGCCCTGGGCGCCTGCATGGTGGAACGGCATATCACCATGAGCCGGGCAATGTGGGGGTCGGACCAGGCGGCGTCGCTCGAGCCGAATGGCATTACACGCCTGATGCGAGACATTCGCCTGATCGAACTCAGCTTTGGAAATGGCGTAAAGCGGGTTCTGGACGTGGAAAAGCCAATCATCAAAAAGCTGCGCCGCGTCGTAGGCGAATCGAAAAGTATTCCACGGACTCCGTGGGTGACGACGAATGAGCTTAGTCCGGTTTGCGGCAGTGTGGAAATCGGAGTCTCTTGAGCAATGAAGCGAATCAGCAGCCCGTTGAAAAAGTCGGTTTTCGAGAAATCGGGTGCCACTGCTGGCTTGTCCAGCAGTGTTTTTCCGGGTGTTTCTCCCCACACTGCTGGGCAAGCCAGCAGTGGCACCCTTTTTCAACGGACTGTCAGGGCGGTGGCTTTGGACGTTGATGGAGTTCTCACCGACGGCGCCTTCATTTGGGGACCGAACGGGGAGGAATTCAAGAGTTTTTCCTTTCACGATGTGATGGGGATTTCGCTGGCGCGCAAATCGGGCCTGATCTTTGCCCTGATCTCCGGCGAGGCGAGTCCGCTCGTCGATCGTTTTGCCCGGAAGATGGGAATTACCGACGTCCATAAAGGTTGTACGGACAAGGCGGCGGCGCTCGAGGATTTCGCCGCCCGCCACGGCTTGAGTCTCGAGGAGGTTTGTTTTATCGGTGACGATGTCAATGACCTTGCCGCCTTCGCTATTGCCGGCTTGGCCGTCGCACCGGGCGATGCCCATCCCAAGGCAAAACAGGCCGCGGATTATGTGGCGCAAGCAGGGGGGGGCCGCGGTGCGGTGCGGGAGATTTTGGATCGCCTGATGGACGGTTCACCTTTTTCGGAAAAGAAATGACCTTTTCATCATGATCAAGCTCTCCGACTACGTCATACGGTTTCTTGCCGACTTCGGCGTCAAGCACGTGTTCATGCTGCCCGGCGGCGGCGCCATGCACCTGAACGATTCGTTGGGCCAGTGCCGGGACATCGAGTACGTGTGCAATCTTCACGAGCAGGCGGCCGCCGTTGCCGCCGAAGCCTACGCCCGCGTGACCAACCATCTGGGAGTGGTCATGGTGACGACGGGGCCAGGCGGGACAAACGCCATCACCGGCGTTGCCGCGGCATGGCTCGATTCCACGCCGGTATTGATCCTCTCCGGCCAGGTCAAACGGAGCGACCTGATCGGCGCCTCGGGACTGCGGCAACTGGGCGTTCAGGAAATAGACATCGTCTCGATAGTGCGACCCGTGACCAAGTACGCCGTCACGGTGATGGAGCCGGAGTCGATACGCTATCACCTGGAGAAGGCCGTACACCTTGCCCGCGAGCCTCGCTCCGGTCCCGTATGGATCGACGTTCCCTTGGACGTCCAGGCCGCGATGATCGATGAAACCAGCCTGCGAGGCTTCGACCCCCGGAGCGAGCCGTCGGCCCCGGCCGGCGCCGACCTCGACGAGGCCGTGGCGCGGACGATTGAATTGCTCAACCGTTCCAAGCGGCCGATCCTTCTGGCGGGAAACGGCGTCCGGCTGGCCGGCGCCGAGGGTGATTTTTTGCGGCTGGTGGAACGTCTGGGCGTGCCAGTGCTGACGACCCGGCTGGGCGTAGACCTTATTCCAGCCGGCAATTCGTACCTGGTGGGCATGCCCGGCGGCATCGCGCCCCGCGGAGCGAACTTCGCCCTGCAAAACTCCGATTGCCTGCTGATCCTCGGCTCGCGGCTGGACATGGCGCTGATCGCCTACGCTCCGGAGCGTCTTGCACGGGCCGCCAAGAAGATCATGGTAAACATCGACGGCGGCGAAATCACGAAGCTTCGCGGTATCATCGACGTTCCCGTCGTCGCCGACGTCGGCGACTTCATACGCCAATTGATCGCCCGGGCCGATAGCATCGTGCCAAAGGATCGGCAAGCGTGGATCGACCGCTGCCGCGAGTGGCGGACCCGCTATCCGTTCGTCCGGCCGGAACACCTCGCCGAACGGAACGAAATCAGCCTGTATGCCTTCTCGAAGACGCTCTCCGATGAGTTGGCCGGCGACGACGTCGTGCTGCCCGGCGCCGCGGGGTTCACGGCCGAGATTTTCCTGACGGCCTTCGAGGTGAAGGCGGGCCAGCGGGTGTTTCACAACAAAGGCACCGGCGCGATGGGACTTTGTCAGCCGTCCGCGATCGGCGCTTGTCTGGCCGCGGGGCGACGGCGAACGATTGGCATCGACGGCGACGGCAGCTTCCAAATGAACATCCAGGAACTGGAGACCGTCAAGCGGCTCGACCTGCCCGTCAAGTTCTTTGTCGTCAATAACGGCGGCTACGCTTCGATACGTTCGTCGCAGCAGTCGTACTTCAACCGCCTGACCGCCGCGGATGCCACCAGCGGTCTGACGCTTCCCGATCTGATCGAGATCGCCAAGGCGTACGGTTTGGCGTCCGAGCGAATCTCCGATCCCAAGTGCATGCGTGAGCAGATTCGCCGTGTGCTGGAAACGCCGGGCCCGGTTCTCTGTGAAGTGGTGACGATTCCCGACGAGCCGCGTGGCCCGCGCGTTGCGGCCATGCAACGTAAAGATGGCGGCATGGTGTCCAAACCGCTGGAGGACATGTGGCCGTTTCTGGATCGCGACGAGTTTTTCGCCAATATGATTGTCCCGCCGCTGGAATAGCACAATAATGGTTGCGAAGATATACCAAGACTCGCTTGAGGAGTTCCTGCGGATCGAACTGCCGGACGCCGTTCGGCATGAATCGACGCTCTTCGACGAGCTTGCGTCGCCATTCTCGCGGTCGCTGGTGATCTTCGGCGCCGGCGGGCTGGGCCGGAAAGTCCTGGCCGGATTGCGACAAACCGGCGTCGAGCCGCTGGCCATGGCCGACAACGACTCCCGGCTCTGGGGGACGGCAATCGAAGGCATCCCCGTGTTTTCGCCCCAAGAGGCCGCCCAGCGATTCGGAGAATCCGCCGCCTTCATAATCTCGATTTGGAGTGAAGGCGCGGATCGTCGGATTCCGCTTCTCCGTCGGCAGCTTGCCGCGCTGGGGTGCCGCACGGTCCTTTCGTTTGTGCATTTGTTCCGGAAACATCCAGACCTGTTTCTGCCCCATTACCGCATCGATCTGCCCACGAAGGCCCTCGCGGCGGCCGGCGATATCCGCAAGGCCTTCGATCTGCTGGCGGACGACGCCTCCCGGGCGGAATACCTCGCGCAGTTGCGGTGGATGCTGTCGGCCGATTTCGGCGAACTGCCGCCCGGTTCACCCCACGACTGCTACTTTCCCGCAGCCCTTATTACGGCCGATCGAAACGAGGTTTTCGTCGACTGCGGGGCGTTCGACGGCGATACGATCCGGTCTTTCCTAACGCGCCGCGGCGACGCGTTTTCCAGGATTTTCGCGATCGAACCCGACCCGGCCAATTTCCAAACACTACGGGACTACGTCGCGGGACTTCCCGAGTCGCTCCGCGCAAAGATCAGCGCAATGCCTTATGCGATCGGCGCCGCCCGGGAAACGTTGCGGTTTGAAGCGACGGGCAACGTCTCCTCGCGCCTCTCCTCGCAAGGGACGTACGAGGTGGAGTGCTTGCCGTTGGCGGAAATCACCGGCGGCGCGGCGCCGACGTACGTGAAAATGGACATCGAGGGGGCCGAGATCGCCGCCCTCAACGGGGCGCGGCGGTTGATCGAGGCCCGCTTGCCAGTCCTCGCCGCATGCGTGTACCACGAGCAGGACCACCTGTGGCGCATTCCGCTGCTCATGCGATCGATTTCGGATCAATACCGCTTTTTCATGCGGCGTCACGGCGAGTTTTTCGACGTGGTGTGCTACGCCGTTCCACCCTCGCGCCATTTAGCCCCGGGTGAATACACCCGGGGCAAAGGTTTTTCGCGGTCAACCGCCCCGCCGTGTATTCACGGCGGGCTAAATGAATGATTTCAAAACACGTTCCGAGGTTGAAATGACCATCTCGCGCCAACTCTCGGACTTGCTTGCGGAGAATCCGTCGGAAGTCCAAAACCGTCTACAACAGCAGTTCGATCGGACCGTCGAGGAACCTCAGCCGGCGCTGGTTCTGTGCGGGGCGGGACCGCTGGGCCGCAGAACCCTCCGCGGCCTGCGCTCGATTGGTCGCGAGCCTCTGGCATTCATCGACAACAACTCCACGCTGTGGCATGAACGGATCGACGGCTTGCTGGTTCTGCCGCCGCAAGAGGCTGTCGCCCAGTACGGCGGCGCGGCCGTGTTTGTGGTCACGATCTTCAACCACTCGGCCATACGGCGACAACTGCGGAAAATGAATTGCCCCAGCGTGGTTTCCTTCCCGAGCCTTTATTGGAAACATACCGAGACATTTCTGCCGTACGGCGGCCTCGGCGATCTGGAGCGAATATTCGAGGATCGCGAGGCGGTTGCGGCGGGCCTCGACCTTTGGGACGATGAGTTGTCGCGACGGTACTACGTGTCACAATTGCGCTGGCGGATGCGGTTGGATTCCGAGAACCTGCCGCCGCCGTGCCCGGCGCGGGACACCTACTTTCCCGACGACCTGATTCGCCCGCTGGCGGACGAGGTGTTCGTCGATTGCGGGGCGTTCGACGGCGATTCGGTGCGGGCGTTTATCGCGCGGCGCGGCGGAGCGTTCAAGGAAGCCGTGGCGCTGGAACCCGACCCGCAAAACTTCGCGGCCCTCCAGCGGTACGTCGAAGGTCTCGATGCCGGATTGCGCCGGCGCGTCCTGCCGCGGCCGCTGGCCGCCGCGTCGCACAACGGGATTCTTTCGTTCGATCTGCACGGCGACATGTCGTCGTCGGTGACCGCCGCGGGAACGGCCGCCCTGGACTGTGCCCGACTGGACGACGTGCTGGCCGATCATCCGCCCACGTACATTAAGATGGACATCGAGGGCGCGGAACTCGACGCCCTGGAAGGAGCACGTCGGGTCATTGCCTTGCATCGTCCCGTCCTGGCCATCTGCGCCTACCACAAGCAGAGCGACCTGTGGCGCATCCCCCAGGCGATCAAGTCGCTCCACGACGGCTACCGGCTGTTCCTGCGACTGTATGCCGAAGACTGCTGGGAGATCATTTGCTACGCGGTTCCTGAAGAAAGGCTCATATCATGAAGCTCATCAGCATCATCACGCCCTGTTTCAACGAAGAAGAAAACGTCGAGAATGCGTACCGGCAGGTCAAGGCGCTCTTCGACTCGCTGGGTACGTATCGCTACGAACACCTCTTCATCGACAACTCCTCCACCGACAAAACGGTGGAGATTCTGCGGAGGATCGCGGCGGAGGACAAGAACGTCAAAGTGATCGTCAACAGCCGGAACTTCGGCCATATCCGTTCGCCGCACCACGCCGTCCTTCAGACCAAGGGAGACGCCGTCATTCCCGTCGTCGCCGATCTCCAGGATCCCCTGGACCTTATCCCCATCTTCCTGCAAAAGTGGGAGGAAGGCCACAAGATCGTCATGGGGATCAAGTCCCAGAGCAAGGAACATTTGGTCATGTTCGCCATCCGACGGGCTTACTATCGTCTCGTTAGCCGCCTCTCGGAGATCGAATTGGCGAACAACTTCTGCGGCTTCGGCCTCTTCGATCGAGTCGTCATCGAGGCCATGCGGGAGATGGACGACCCTTTCCCTTATGGTCGGGGTATGATCTCCGAAATCGGTTTCCAGCCGGTGAAGATCGAGTACGCCCAAAACCGCCGGGAACGAGGCGTCACCAAAAACAACTTCTACACACTCTACGACATGGCCATGCTGGGCATCACCAGCCACTCGAAGGTGCCGCTGCGGTTGGCGACCATGTCCGGCTTCGCCATGGCCGGCCTCAGCCTGCTGGTTGCCCTCGTGTACTTCGTTTACAAGCTACTGTTTTGGGACAATTTTCAGGTCGGCGTCGCGCCGTTGGTCATCGGCATCTTCTTCTTCTCGGCAGTGCAACTGTTCTTCATCGGCATCGTCGGCGAGTATGTCGGTATGATCCACACGCAAGTGCAACACCGCCCGCTGGTGGTTGAAAAGGAGAGGATCAATTTCGACGACACGGCGAAGCAAGCCGACGACAGGTTCGTGGAACGTTCTTCCGATCGGCTCGCCGGTAGTGACGGCCCCAGGAGACACGGGCTGCCGATCTCCGTGCCAATTGGAGAGGGAACGTTGATGACTGAGGAATACACTTGATTCAGCGATTAGCCAACTCTGTTCCCTCGGGCCAGGTCGTCCGCTACCTGTTGGTCGGCGCTTGGAACACCCTGTTCGGCTACGGGCTGTATGCCCTTCTAACGTACTTGCTCACGCCGCTGATTCCATACGCCTACATGGCGGCGGCGCTGCTGGGCACCGTGGTTTGCATCACCGTCTCCTTCCTGGGTTACAAGATTTTCGTCTTCCGGACCAAGGGCAACTTTCTGAAAGAATACCTGCGCTGCTACGTAGTGTACGGGACGAGTACCGTGGTGAACCTTGCCTTGCTGCCCGTGCTGGTGGCGGTCCTGAACCTCTATGTTGAACCCCAGGTTTACGCTCCCTACATCGCGGGGGCGATCCTGACCGTTGGCACGGTTGTCGCGAGCTTCATCGGTCACCGACAGTACACGTTCGCTCACAAACCTTTGCCTGGAGCTAAGAACGTGTTTTGAAATTGAATCGGGCCCTATTTAGCAGCCCGTTGAAAAAGGGTGCCACTGCTGGCTTGCCCAGCAGTGCGGGGAGAAACACCCGGGAAAACACTGCTGGACAAGCCAGCAGTGGCACCCGAACTCTCGGAAACCGACTTTTTCAACGGGCTGCTAAGCCATAATCGCCAGAGGACAGCAATGACGCAAGCGCAAGCGAAACGCCGCGAAATCCTGCAACTCGTGGCGGAGTATTACAAAGAGGCATTTCCATCGCAGCCGTTTACGCCGGGCGAAACCGCGGTCCGCTACGCTGGTCGCGTTTTCGACGCCGAGGAACTGGTTCGAGCCGTCGATGCGAGTCTTGACTTTTGGCTCACGGCCGGGCGGTACGCGAAGCAGTTCGAGACGAATCTGGCGGCCCGGATGAACATCCATGCCGCGATGCTGGTCAACTCAGGCTCTTCGGCAAATCTGGCGGCCCTCAGCGCGCTCACCTCGCCACTGCTGGGAGAGCGGCGGATACGGCCGGGTGACGAGGTCATCACGGTAGCCGCGGGTTTCCCCACCACGGTCAACCCGATCATCCAGAATCGAGCGGCGCCGGTGTTCGTCGACGTCGAATTGGGAACGTACGTGCCCACGATCGAGACCATTGCATCCGCCATCGGTCCGCGCACCAAGGCCGTGATGATTGCCCACACGATGGGCACTCCGTACGATGCCGCCGCGTTGCAAGAGTTGTGTCGGCGGAACGGATTGTGGATGGTCGAGGACTGTTGCGACGCGTTGGGTACGAAGTTGCACGGCCGTCACGTCGGCACGTTTGGCGACCTGGCCACGCTGTCCTTTTACCCCGCACATCACATTACAATGGGCGAGGGGGGCGCGGTCGTTGCCGAGGATGAGTTGCTCGCCCGCATTGTCCGCTCTTTCCGTGATTGGGGTCGTGATTGTTGCTGCGGCGGCGGCGAGAGCAACACCTGCGGCAAGCGGTTCAGCCAACAGTTCGGCACGCTACCCTACGGCTACGATCACAAGTACGTCTATTCGCACATCGGCTACAACCTGAAAGTTACCGATATCCAGGCAGCCATTGGTTGCGCGCAACTCGATAAGCTCGATTTGTTTATTGCCGCCCGCCGCCGCAACTGGCTCGCTCTGCGGCAGTTGCTCGCTCCCTACGGCGATCGGCTCTTGTTGCCCGAGACCCCGCCGGACAGTGAACCCTCCTACTTCGGCTTTGTCATTACCGTTCGAGAGGGATCGGGCTTCAGCCGCAACGATTTGACCAGTTTTTTGGAGGCGGCGAAGATCGAAACCCGCAACTTGTTTTGTGGCAATCTCGTTCGGCAGCCCGCCTATGCGGACATCGAATGTCGGATCGTCGGTACCCTGCGCAACACGGATTCCATCATGCGAGACACCTTCTTCCTTGGCGTGTATCCGGGCATCACGGAGACGCAGATCGCCTATATCGGCGATGTGTTTCGGAAGTTCCTCGAACGGAAGTAGCATCCCTTCCTACCCCCCACCGCGTCATATTCACATTCCCCTAACTTGTTGTGCGATATAGGGATGCGACGGGTTATTGCGTAAAGTACGCAAAATTTACTTGACAACCCAGAATCCCTAACCTACTTATTTAGCGAGGAGGTATTGGTAAGGCTTTGATCCTCGGGACGCCATCCATTCGGATGGGCACTGAGTCGGTGCGGCGGTTTTTTTACCTCGTGATCGTTCACGGGCTGCTGTTGCCGCAAGGACGCCCGAAGAGAGGAGGTTAACTGTGCCTTGCATGGAAGTGCTGTCTGGTTTGAGTACTCTTGCATCGCCAAGTTGGCCGTGGTTTCAGGAGCCTTTTTGGGAATGCAACAGTAGAAGGAGCGAAGACCGTGATACTGGGTGAATATCGTCAGTATGTTGCTGGCGACCCACATACGGTCGCTCCACGGTTCACGCGCCGGTTTGTGGCGCAAAACACATAGGAGAGACAGTAATGTGGAAATTGTCAGCCAGTGAAAATCGCAAGGGTTTCACCCTTGTTGAATTGGCCGTGGTCATCGTGATTATCGGCGTGTTGGCCGCCTTCGGCGTGCCGCGTTTTCTGAAGTCGGTCGAGCGCACCAAGGCGTCGGAATCGTTCGCGTACCTGGCGGCCGTCCGCGGCGCCCAAGAGCGGTACATCGCTAAGGAGGGTATTTACGCCGACGCTGTCAGCAAACTGGATATCGTCCTGGCATCCCCGACGTACTTCAGCGACCCGACCACGATAATCACGTCGAACGATGCCGGTGTTCCGAAATGGAAGTTGATATTGACGCGTGACTCAACCACGAGCAGTTGGGGTGCATACACCGTGATCTTCACGCAAAATGGCTTCTGTAGCGATAGCACCATCTTGAGTACCATCGCGTCAGACATCAGTCCGTTGTCCGCAGGCGTAGCCAGTGATTAAAATTGGCTGACCGCCAGTTGTAAGCCGCAGTGGTGGGCGGCCGAACGCTCTCGGCCGCCCACTTTTTTGCCCCTATGGAGCAGAACTCTTGTCTTCACTCTTGAGATATCCGGGGTGAGGGGGAAGAAACAAAACATACGGTCCTCATCCTAACAGCCGGTTGAAAAAGCCGCATGTTGGGGTGGCAGTTGTACTGCCACCCCAACGATCTCGTTTGAGTGACTTTTTCAACGGGCTGCTAACCCTCTCCCCAGGGGAGAGGGGGCGAACAGCCATGAAAGCGTTCCTTACCAAAATCGCACTCCGCAAGGCCGTCGGGCTGTGCCTGGGCGAGCACGAGGTGGCGGTCGTCAAAGTGGCCTCCACGCCCTTGGGGGGGGCCGTTGTGATCGCTTCCTCCACTGAGCCTTGCACTTCGGAGAACGTGGCGGAGGTGATCGAGCGGCTGCTGCCGCCGGTGGTGGGCCCCAAACGCCGCGTGCCGGTGGCGGTTGGCTTGGCCTGTTCCCGGCTCTTCTTCGGCACGCGGCTAACGTCCGCCAGTGGCGAGGCCAAGCCCGAAGTCGAGTTGCAAAAGGCGCTCTGTTCGTCGAACCTCCCGACCGACGATTTGGTCGTCGATCTGATTGACGGCAAGGTGAACAAGTTGCCCGTAGCGCATCTGGCGGCTTGCCGGAGGAAATACATGGCGGGCGTGGTGGCGATTCTCAGCCGGTTGGGCGTGCGGCCGTTTCGCAGCGAGCCGTCGGCCTGTGCCTTGGTGCGGCTGGCTGAACGGCAGCATCGGTCGCCACGCCTGTCCAAGACGGTGTTGCGCGTGTTCCTGGGCGCCGGCCAGGGGCTGGCGGTGGTGGTTTCCGGCGGCCAGCCGTTGGCCTGGAAGCCCTTTACATTGCCCGACTTCAAGGAAGGTTTCGCCATTCTCTCGGCGGCCCGGGGGTTGGCAATCCAGCAGGCGCATTACGGGATTGAAACGGCTTTGGACTATGCCATGATCCATGGCCGCGACGACTTGCACGAGCGTCTTCAGAAAGAGGGGCTACCCGCGGAGATTGGGACGCGGGTGATTTGGCACGAGGGACCGGCGCTGGATGGGGCGTCGACCGCGTTTGGATTGGCCCTGGGTTGCCTGTCGCAAGACATCAAGGCGTATGACTTGTCCCGCTCCATGAAGGCGCGTGCTCCCATCAAGGAGATATTCCCCTGGAAGGAATTGGGCTCCGCGGCCGGACTGATTGGCTGCATGGGAATGGTGCTCGGCGCGCACGCCATAAAACTAGAGGAGTCGTATGTGACGTTGCGGGCCAAAAACAGCCAACACCTCTGCTTGGCCTCGGGGGAACCGGACCGCTTGGAGAAGGACAAGAAAGCGATGGAGAATAAGGTCGGGGCGATCCGCAATTTTCTCGGGAGCCGAATCGCGTGGACTGCCTACACCCGCGACATCTCGGTCCGCCTTCCGGCCAATGCCGTGCTCAGCGGGTTCAATGGGCGGAGCCCGTTGGATGCCACGGGGAAAGCGGCTCGTTCTTTCCAGCTTCGGGGCACGGCCCCTCTCTCGGAAAACGGCTCGACACCCTATGAAATCGAGGCGTTTCTCAGCGCGATCCAAAACGATCCGCTATGGAAACGCGATTTCGCGTCGATCGTCACCGACATCAAGCTGCCCATGGACAGCAAGAAGAAACTAGCCAAGGTCGATTTCACCATCAACTGCGACAAAAAATGAGCAGGGAGGCAAAATGGCTTCGACGGAAACCGGTGAACGCAGGACCGACCTGAAATCCCAGTTGCTCGAACGACTGCACGATCCGCTTCAGTTGCGGATACTCTTGATCGGAGTGGTGCTGTTGGCCGGCTACGTCGGAATCTATGAGCCGCTTAGCGCGCAAATCGCCGAGACGAAAAGTAATATCGGTCGAGAGCGGAAAAGGGCGGAGTTGGCCGCCGGCCTGGAGCAATTACAGATGCGGTGCGACAGCTTCGCTAAACGGATTCCGCAGCAAGCCGACAGCAAGGAATGGGTATGGATACAGTATATGCGCAAAGGCATTCGCCGCTTTCCACTGAAACTGACGAGGCTCGACTGTCTCACGCCGGTGCAGGTCGGGCCCTATCGGGCCACCGTCCTGATGATCGGGTTGGAGGGATCGTTTTTCGACTTGGACCAGTTTCTACGCTGGCTGGAGTCGAACCCTCGACTGCTCCGGGTGGATGACATAAGCATTGCGCTGGCAGATGGCGGCACGGAAAGCGTCGGGAACAAGGACAACATGATTATGCAACTCACCGTGCTGGGATTGGGGAACTGACATGGCAATATCCGCCGGCCAAGTAGCGCCTTCAGCGGTCGTGCTGGCTTTCGTGGGCTATTGTGTTTGGCCCAGCGTGTCGGAATTGACGTCTGTTCCCCCTCTTCCTCCGCCGCCGGTGGAAGTGCCGAAACTGGCAGCCACGCTGTTTTCGCCCACGATGCCGTCGTGTCCCACGAAGAATCCATGGGGAGGGATGGACGCGGCATCGTTGGCCGCGGCGAAGGAAGCGGCCAAGGCGGCGCCGGCGGGTTCCGCCGCGGCCAAGAAACGGGTTGGTCCGTTCGACGGCCTGAAGCTTGAGGCTACCTGTATTTTGGACAACCAGCGGCTGGCGGTGATCAACGGCCAACTGTACGCCCCCCAAAAAATGCCGTCGGCAGGGAACTCCTCGACGTCGTTCAGGGTCGTCAGTGTGTTTCCGAACAAAGTGTTGCTGGAGTGTAAAGGGAAGACCGTGGAGTTGACGTACGAGGGTGTCGTCTCCCGGCCGGCCAAATCGCCGAAGGCTAAATCGGCGAAGACCGATCTGCTCGACGGAACGGCCGTCTTCGATTGGGTGACGTCGCTCTTGAAGAAGCTGTCCGCCGCTGCAACGGCTTTGCAGTCCGGCGGGAAGAACCAATCCGACAAGGCAGGGGATTGAGCGTATGGCCATCACTGCCGTAAAGGACAGCTTGCAGCCTCTGCTGGTGAAGCTCCTGCTGGAGAAGAAGATTCTCACACCCGAGCAGGTCGTGGAGTTGAACAAGGCCCGGTCCAAGCTGTCCGGCTCCCTGGAAAGCATCCTCATCTCGCAGGGGCTGGTCATAGGCCAGCACATTGCCGAGGTGTACGCCGACCACCTCATGGTGCCGCTGTTCGACTTGGCCCCCGAGGTGGTCGCCCCGAAGCTTGCCGGCCTGCTGCCGGAAAAGCTCTGCCGCGAGCACTCGATGGCGCCGGTGGAGCTGAACGAGGACGTGCTGGACGTGGCCTTCGTCGCGTACGAGGACATGTTGATGGTCGATGAACTGCAACTGCTCACCGGCCTGACCATCCGGCCCATGATAGCCCCGCTCTCGGTGATGGGAAAGACCCTCGATACGTTGTACCACGAGAGTCACACGAAGTTCGTCGCAGGCTACACGGAGGAAGAGGCATCGGAGGAGTCGGATCTCGGCCTGGAGGATATTGAGGAGGTCCTGAACATCGACCAGACGGTGCCGTTCGGCGCCGATGGACGCATTGTCCGCATAGTGAACCAGATTCTGGAGCAAGCGTTGTCCGCGAGGGCCAGCGATATCCATATCGAGCCGTTCGAGGATTCGTGCTCCATCCGGATTCGGGTGGACGGCTTGCTCCGCGAGTTGGTCCCGCCGTCGCGATCGCAGTTCGTGTCGATCGTCTCGCGTATCAAGATTCTGGCGAAAATGGACATCGCCGAGAAGCGCATACCTCAAGACGGCGCCATCGCCTTGAGAAACGACAAGAGGCGGGTCGACTTGCGCGTCAGCACCGTGCCGACCGTGTTCGGCGAAAAGATTGTGATGCGTATCCTCGACAAGGGCGCCATTCTCTGTGAATTGACGGAGTTGGGTTTTGACGAGCGGCAGTCGAAGGACCTCCTCGAGTCGATCCAAATGCCCCACGGCCTGATGTTGGCGACCGGGCCGACCGGCAGCGGCAAGAGCACCACACTCTATGCTTGCCTGAACATATTGAACAAACCCGAAACGAATATCTGCACGGTGGAAGACCCCGTGGAGTACAAGTTCAAGGGGATCAATCAGGTTCAGGTCAAGCCCCAGGTGGGGCTAACCTTTGCCGGCGCGCTGCGCGCCTTCCTGCGTCAAGACCCGGACGTGATCATGGTGGGCGAGGTGCGCGACCAGGAGACGGCCCAAATCTGCCTGCGCGCCGCCCTAACCGGCCACTTCGTGCTCTCGACGATCCACACCAACGACTCGCTCTCGGCCGTCAACCGCCTGGTGGACATGGAGATCGAGCCGTTCCTGCTGGCCTCGACGCTGCGGGTGCTCGAAGCCCAACGGCTCATCCGCCGGCTGTGCAAGGAGTGCAAGCAGCCCTTCGAGTGCGACGCCGAGACGGCGAAAGCGCACGGTTTCGAGGCGGGACAAGAATTGTATCGGCCCAAGGCCGAGGGTTGCGAGTACTGTCGGGGCACCGGCTACAAGGGACGCGTCGGCGTTTTCGAGGTGGTGCGCCTCACCCCTCACCTGGCGAACCTGATTCAAACCCGCACGCCGCTACCCGAGTTGCGAGTGGCTGCGCGCGAGGAAGGCATGAAGCTGCTGTTGGACAACGGCATGGACAAAGTGCGGGCGGGATTGACCAGTTTGGAGGAAGTTTTGACCATCTCAACGGGCAACGAATGATTGAGCCGTGACCGAGCAGTCCGTTGAAAAAGGGTGCCACTGCTGGCTTGTCCAGCAGTGCGGGGAGAAACACCCGGAAAAACACTGCTGGACACGCCTGCAGGGGCACCCAAACTCTCGGAAACCGACTTTTTCAACGGACTGCTAGGGTTACGCACCTAGCAAAGGCAACCGATCATGGCATTTCAAGACTGGTTTATCGCCCGGGCTCGCGTGTCGAGCAAGCCGCACAAGAAGATCACCTTGGACGACAAGATGGTCTTCTTCCAGCAGCTTGGCACGCTCATTGCGTCGGGTACGCCACTGTTGCAGGCGGTTGAAATCAGCGCCGAGCAATCCCAGAGCATCAAACTGCGGCACGTCTTGGAGCAAATCGCCTCGCGCATGGCATCCGGCAGTTCCGTCCATGCCGCGGCGGCCAATTTTCCCGATGTCTTCGATCATTACTGGATCGAAATCATCCGCATCGGCGAAGTCACCGGACAAATGTCCATGGTCCTCGGTGAACTCAATAAGCAAATCAGCGCATCGCGAGAGACCAGAAAAAAGGTGAAGGGGGCGCTGATGTATCCGACGATCCTCATCTGTGTCGCCGTAGGCTCCATTACCGGTCTACTCTGGGGGGTCGTCCCCACCTTTGCTAAAATGTTCAATGACATGGGGGCGGAATTGCCCGGCATGACGCAGTTCGTCATCGATCTTTCGGACGGCATTGTCATCTACGGGCCCTATATCGCGGTGCTCCTGGTTATCGCCGTGTTCGCCATTCGGAAATATGCCAAGACCGAACCGGGGCGCCGCCTGTTCATCGGCGTCGGCATCGGCCTTCCGTTGGTTGGCGAACTCGTCGTCCAGGCGGCCATGTACCGCTTTGCCTCCAACATTGCTTTGTTGCTCAAGAGCGGCATCCCCATGATGGAGTCGCTGCAAACCATCGAGGGCGTTTTTCATACCAGCCCCCCATACCGCGACGCAATGGCGCGAGTGCGGAGCCGCGTGGCCGCCGGCCGGCCGCTGGCCGCAGCGATTGGGGAAACGGGAATCTATACCACCATGATCGTCAATATGGTGCACGTCGGCGAGGAATCGGGCCAATTGGCCCTCGTCATGGAACAAATGGCGCCATACTACAAAGAGAGAATGGAGACCACGATCCATAGCGTCACCAAACTCCTCGAACCCATCATCATCGTCGGCATGGGAGTCACGATCGCCGGGCTGATGCTGTCCATATACATGCCGATGTTTGAAATGGCCGGGAAGATCAATTAGAAACATCACCCCTTCCTCGTGGGAGAGGGAAGAAGAAGTTGCCATGCCAACCGCACGATCCACAATCCGTTGCAGTGCCCGCCGCGCCAGGCCAAGCGGATTTACGCTCACGGAATTGATGGTAACCGTCGCGGTCATCGGCGTTTTGGTCGGGATGAGCGCCCCGTACTTCGGACGGGCGCTCGAACAGTCGCGGGCCGACTTCGCGGCAGCACATCTACGCGCGATTTGGGCCGCACAACGACTGTACTGGCTGGAAAACCATGCCTATACCGACAAGCTGACCCAAGCGTCGCCTTTGCCGCTTGGACTTTACCAATTGGGGCTGATCGATCCGGTCATCGTCAGCACTACCGGCGATTATATTTACGCCGTGCCATCGGCTAACAGCAGCGCTTTTCAAGCCACGGCCACGCGCCACCAAAGAAGCACCTGGACAGGCTCGTTCACCATCGATGAGGACGGCACGACGGGCGGGTCCATTTCGGCGGGTTCATTTACCATCACCCCCGGATTCCAATAGATCGAAGCCGTCATGAAACTGCAAAGCAACCGATTGCCGCCAGTCACGACGTCTAGCAGCCCGTTGAAAAAGGGTGCCACTGCTGGCTTGCCCAGCAGTGCATGGGGAAAACTTCCGGAAAAACACTGCTGGACAAGCCAGCAGTGGCACCCAAACTCCCATGTCCGACTTTTCCAACGGACTGCTAGTGCGGGCTACATTGCGCGCGCCAGGCACACGGCGCGATGCGGCTTCACGCTCTTGGAGTTCGTTGTCGCACTGCTGTTGTTCGGGATCGCGATGAGCGGGCTATTCCCGATGGTCGTCATGTATTCGAGAATGTTGGAGTTGCTGGAACAACGTCCGGACGAGTTGCTCCTGAACCGCAATCAGTACCGCGTGGCTAATCCCAGTGAATGGTATCAGGTGCCGGCGGACCCCCCTAAGCCGAACTCCGGCGAGTGGGTGCATAAATGGTACTTAGTGCCGTCCTCCGACAGCGCTTCGGATGGCTCGAATGCATGGGCGCGTAAACTGGGCGCAAGCGCTTCGATCACATACGAAAACCCCACTCCCACGGAGTTGACCGAAGACATCATTGTGGACTATCAGGATGTTGACTACGACGACGACAACGGATGGACCAGCGAGTCGACAACGGACGCCTATAATGATAACCAGCGACGTTCTCCGGAAAGCGAGGTCGGCACCGCCACCTGGACATTCACTGACGTTGTCGCGGGATGGTATCGGGTTGAAGCAACCGGGGTGGTATCCGGGGAAACAGCGCCGCCCGAGGGTACCTCCTATAAGCTCTCCTACGGCACGACCGTGGACGAGGATGTTACACCGACGCATCTCGAATTCGTGACAGGGACTACATGGTGCCTTTTGACGATAAAGCATTTTAGCGAGGAGGACGTAACCGAGGATGTAATCGTTAAACTAACCACCGACACAAGCGGCACCGCGATCGCCGATGCCATGCGGATTGTCCGTTATTCCGCACAGGTGGAGTCTTGGGCTCCGCCCACGACCGAAACGGCGGGGGCCACTGTGAAGATTACACCACCGGAGTGATATCCATGCCGAACCATCGAAAAGGTTTTTCCCTCGTGGAAGTCACGATTGTCGGCGTACTCATGGCCGCGCTGGCCGTGCTGCTCTCTTCAGCATGGGTTGGCGTAGGCAAGACCGCTGTCAGCCTGATCGGTCGGAGCCGGCTCGTGCAGGAAAGGGATTTGGCAATGGCGGCGTTAAGCCGCGACCTGGGCGGCAGTCTGGCCGATTCTGATCCTAATTCTTATGCCCGAAAAGGCGACAAAGCAACCGGTCGATGGCTCAGATGGGAGAATCCCGTCAATGCTCTGCTCCCATCCAACAAGGATTTGAAGCTCTTTTACGACGGAGAAACCACAGAAACCACAATCCGCTATCTGGTGAAGGAGGATACCGACACGGGTGTTTCCACTCTGATCCTGGTGCGGAGGAAGAACGAAACCCCATCAACAGACTTCACCGTAGCCAAAAACGTGTACAGTATGAACGTCACGCTCGACCCCGACAACAAAGCAGCCGAGATCGTGCTATGTTTTCAGTACCGTACACTCACGCTCACGTGCGACCTGACTGCGAAACAACCATCCGTTCCGTCCGGCCAGACCTTGCCCTGGTCGATTATCCACTACACGAATCCGTGAACGCCTACAACACCGCAATCCGACGCTCGCCACACCCGCGCGGTTATGCGCTAGTGATGGTGCTCCTGTTCAACGTGCTGTTTCTCATGCTGCTAGGCGTGACGTGGCGGCAGATGACCGGTGTGATTCGCGTTGCAAAGGTTTGCGAGGAGCAAGTTCAGCGAGACGAGGGCGTTGTGTGTGCTCTGGCCCGCGCCATACACGTGCTGGAAACGGCTGAGAGCCGGCCCTCCATCGGCATCGGGGATACATATCAATGTTACACGGAAATCATCGGGTCCGGTTTCTTTCTCCTCACCTTTGAGTTGAAGGATCCGCCGGCCCCGCCTGTGGAAACCTGGTCCGTCAGGGTTTACACGTTGGATACCCGGCCGCCGCCGCCGCCAGACGTTCTCGAGTTGGTGGCCCCCTTTGACACCTTTCCCCCTTAGCTAACCCCGGAGCGGCGAGGATCACGTGAGACTTTTTCCGCAAATGCCTGCCGCGGCCTCGGATGTGCCGGCCGAATCCAACATCGACCAGCGCATCCAATCGGACCGGCGCGAGACGCCTACCAGCCCGTGGGGGGCATTTCCGCCGGCCGGACAGCGCATGGCCAATCGCCGCGCCGGCGAGCATCGACGGCCGTACTTCGTCGACCGCTTCTCGTCGGCGATGTTTATTGTCATCGTGATGCTCATAATCGGCTCGCTCATCGATGCGATCCTGACGATTCAATTGATCGAGGCCGGCGCCGAGGAAATCAATCCCCTGATGGATCGCCTCCTAGACAACGGCATCCTGCCGTTCCTGCTCTGCAAGTACGTGCTGACGGTTGCCGGTCTTCCGCTGCTGTTGATCTTCAAAAACCACTACTTGTTCGGCACATCTTTTCGCGTGGGATATCTGATCCCGATAGTCGTCGTAATGTATTTGATCTTGATCGGCTACCAATGTGTGTTGATGTTCGCGTTCACACATTGGGCTAAGCTTTTGGACCCCGCATTTTTCATGTGGGCGTCGCTCGGATAGACTCCAAGGCAACCGTTCACAGGGGACTGGCCCAATTTTCGCGGTGTGAAGGACGTTGCCTTGGGAAATCGCTTGACCGCCGCGGGAAGGGGACAGGTCCCAAGTTTTCGGCCAACCGTTTGCCTGCGAAATGCGTTTTTCGGCCGAAAAATGGACCAGTCCCCAGCCAACCCGTGAACGCTTACCCTCCTTGACAACGACTCTGCCGATCCGCAAAATTAGGGAAACTAGCCGAACTGGACTATTATGCACCAACCGCAATTCCCCCGTCGATTTGGACTGACGCTGATCGCCGGCGCAATCCTTCTGCCCGTCTGCATCTGCGTGACTTTGGGTGTCACCGTTCTATTGGAGGGAATGGGTGACATCGCCGGTGGGGTGGTGTTGCGTCGAATCGTCCTGGCAGGAAGCGTCCTTTGGATCATCGATTTGGTTTGCCTGCTGCTGGTTTTAGCCATCGGCACTCTTCGCGAGCCGGATGAACCGGACGAGCCTTAGCAGCCCGTTGAAAAAGGGCGCCACTGCTGGCTTGTCCAGCAGTGCAGGGGGAAACTCCCGGAAAAACACTGCTGGACAAGCCAGCAGTGGCGCCCAAACTCCCAAATCCGGCTTTTTCAACGGGCTGTTGGAGCGAGTCTTGTCGGGTAGATTTTTTCTACCAATTCGTCCCCACTCCGCACGGCGTAAGCTAACTTTCAATGTCGGGTTTGCGTCGTTGGCAGACACACTATTCGGCAACCAGGGCGTTTTATAC
Organism: Planctomycetota bacterium; assembly: GCA_030612765.1. Taxonomy (GTDB): domain Bacteria; phylum Planctomycetota; class Planctomycetia; order Pirellulales; family Thermoguttaceae; genus JAHIKV01. Next base: position 2,182 of record JAUWNG010000016.1, on the reverse strand, counting down.
GGTGAGCGGCTTGAAGTGTAACATTCTTCTCCATCCAAAAAGAATGTTGCATTACTTTCCGTGCAACGTATAGATCGAACCGGACTATCGGAAACAGACCCCGATAGTCCGAAAAATCCGCAACATCCAACCATATTACGCAGAATATCCATGTTGCCGCTTTGTTGGTTTCCGCGTAAACCTTGTGGTTTGCCGATGGGTGTAGACGGATGCCTTGTTGATCGACGGCGGAAAACGCCAGCGATCGAGCCCGGCTGAAAGGTTGAATGTTCTTCCAAAGACTTTTACCAAGACTGGTCAGTAGAGATGATCGACATGCCATTGGATGATCGGGTACTTACCGCTTTGGAGAGAAACCCTTACCTCATACGCCGCAACTTACGTTTCGAGACCAGTTCCGGCCGTGTTACACTGCGGGGCGTGGTGAACACCTACTTCCAAAAACAGATGGCTCAGGAGTCGCTTCGACACATCGACGGCGTCGACGAAATCGCCAACGAGTTGGAAGTATGTTGGACGTGACAGCGCATCGCTCTAGCGTGGTTGCCGTGGACGGCCCATGACGGCCTCCTGCCGGTCGCGGTATGGCGGCAACCGCTCGTCCAGACGACAGGCGTGCAGCACTCGGCGGTTGTACGGCGAGAGGCCGCAAAGCCGCAACACGCCGTCGTGCTCTTGAATCCGCCGATACAACAAGAACAGTTGTTCGACCAGCGCGCTGTTCAGCAAAGGCACTTCATCCAACTCCAGCACCACCCGGTAGGTGAAGTGCTGCTCCAAGAGAGACCAGATTCTTTCCATCAGCGAGGGCGAATCCGGTTCGGCCGGATCGAAACTCTTGATCCGTACGATAAGCCAATCCGGCCCCCGTTGAACGTCAAACTCGCAACCGGGAGCAATAGCCAACATCACGTTTCTCCTTCAACGTTGCGGACAACCCGCGAGAAAAGAAAAGCCTGCCTAATCGATATCTTAACAATTGTCACTCCCAAAGCAACCCCGCCGATATAGCGGGGCATTTCCGCGTCCAGAGGGTTGCCGTTTACCCGGCCTGGGAGTTACTACGGGAAAAATAGATAGTTGCCGCCGTCTTTGCCGCGCGGTACACTTCCACGGGTCGGGGACTGGTCCATTTTTCGGCCGATAGACGTATTTTGCGGACAAACGGTTGGCCGAAAACATGGACCTGTCCCCTTCCCGCATTCAAACGTTCATTATGACAGCAAGGGGAACCGAATCATGAGAAAAACAATCATTGCCTTGGCCGCCCCCCTCTTGGGAGTGGTTTTGTGCTTGCTGCTCACGGCCTCCGCCTCGGCGCGGCATCCATACGGACGGTACTATCCGAGCCATGCCCCTGCCGTGGTCGCCGGCTACGGATACGGCTATGGTTACGTCGCGCTGCCTTACGGCTATACTTACAACCCGCGTCGGGCTTATCGGCAATCCTTACGGTACGGCTATCCGCCCTTGCCGCCGAGAGTGCCGGTCGCCGTGTACGGCCGTCCATACTACGGTTACGTCCTGCAACCGCTCGGCCCCGTTCGTGGTCCCAGAGACTACATGTACCAGCCGGGCTACGAACAACCGCTTCGTCGTCATGCCCCGTTGCCGGCCAACCCTCGTACGCAACCGCCGCCGGCGCCGCCCCAGCCTGGTCCCGAGTTGATTCCCACGCCGTCCAGCGATCTTTGATAAAAAGGGGACACCACTGATTATCAGTTGTCTAGTTTGCCAAAATCAGTGATGTCCCCTTTTCCGTCCTTTTTTGCAAGGGGTTATGGCGGGTGCAAAACCGCTTTTCAGGCAGTTGTCAGTTGTCAGCGGGCTATTCGGGGCGGATTATCCCGGATTATTCCTGGCGCGGCATAGCCGTAGCCAAGGGGGATTCGGGATTCGGGGTTCGGGGAACCGTTTAGCAGCCCGTTGAAAAAGGGTGCCACTGCTGGCTTGTCCAGCAGTGCAGGGAAAAACTCCCGAAAAAACACTGCTGGACAAGCCAGCAGTGGCACCCAAACTCCCGAAATCCGACTTTTTCAACGGGCTGTTAGTACTACAACGCTAAGTTGACCTTGCATCGTTTGCGGAAATTGAGGAATCTACGTCTTTCATGAACACATGGGAGGATTGGGTATGGATGCCAAGCAAATTCGTCAGTTGAAACCGCAGTTGACGCGTTACC
>JAUWNG010000085.1 GCA_030612765.1 Planctomycetota bacterium | reverse complement strand
CCGCTTAAACCACGGGCTATTCATTTCGCAACGCAACTGCGCTATAGACGTAAGCACGGTTCAACCCCAGGTTGATCAACCTGAAGCGCCAGGTTGATCAACCTGGGGGCGCGGGGTTGAATTGACCCCTAAATCGCCGCTCGCGCGCAAAATGCCGCCCGAGATGCGTTCTTGGAATGTGAGCGCAAAATTGTCTGCCAATGTAGCAGGCACACTCCGTGTGCCGTCCGCTGTGTGGCACTGGCGTTTCGCCAGTGCTAACGGCTACCCAGTTGGACAAGCCAGCAGTGGCACCCTACAACGTCGATGGCTCTCTGAAGACGAAGGAACCTTGACAGTCGGCGGCAGCCCAATACATTGCGGGGCGGATAATGTGGTCAGCAGTCGCAAAGTCGAGGAGGCCCGTGAACGGGCCTGACAATTATAGGGCCTGACAATTACAGTAGTCGGCGTACCTCCTCACCCGGCGTGAACGCCGGGCCTAATACCGCCTGCGGCGGAAAGGACCGTGAACGGCCCTCACGATTTCCATCCGCCGATTTGCATGTAACTTCCTTCCCTCGATTTTGTGTGCAACAACGGCTGCCAACAGCCGCCGGAGCAGAAGGGGGCAGTTGCCGGCAAACGGGCCGAAGGCCCAGCCGTTCTCCCAGCCCAGGGCTGGGAGAACGCGGCCCCTTCGGGGCGGTCAATTCCGCCCCATAAGCCAGTCGCCCCAACCATTTGAGGCCGCCATAAAATCTTGTCGCACACTCATTGCACCCCAACTTGACGGATTGGGCCGCTTTGCCGTAGCATAATGGGTCGGAACATAACCTTACCCTTCTGTGGCGGCAGAGGCATGATCGACCAGCGGATCGGATTCATCGGCGCCGGACGAATGGCCGCGGCATTGGCTCGGGGATTTTTGCGGGCCGAACTTACCACGGCCGATCGCCTGCTGGCCTCGGACGTCGACGGGCAGGCACGCCGGCAGTTCGCCCAAACCACCTCCGCGCCGACGACCGACGACAACGCCCTGGTCGCCGACCGGTCGGACGTGATCTTTCTGGCGGTCAAGCCGCAGCGGATGGCGGAAGTGGCCGAGGGGCTTCGCGGAAAAATCGCCGACGACCGGCTGCTCGTTTCCATCGCGGCCGGCATCCGGCTGACGTCGCTGGCACGGTGGTTCGGCGACCGGTCGCGGCTGGTCCGCGTGATGCCGAACAACCCATGCCTGGTAGGACACGGGGCATCGGCCTATTGCCTCGGCCGGCGCGCCACGGCCGGGGACGGCGCGTTGGTCGGACGACTGTTGGGCGCGTTGGGTTCGGCCTGGCTGTTGGAGGAAAAACTGATGGACGCCGCGACCGGTCTGTCCGGTTCCGGGCCGGCGTTTGTATACCGGATGATCGAGACGCTCGGCGCCGCCGGCGCGCGGTTGGGACTGCCGCCGGACGTTGCCGCGTCGATGGCCGCGCAAACCGTCCGCGGCGCGGCCGAGATGGTATTGGCCGCGGGCCTGCCCCCCGCCGAACTTGTCGATAGCGTGGCAAGCCCCGGTGGAACCACCGTCGCCGGATTGCAGGCGTTGGAATCGGGCGGCTTTCGGGCGACGCTGATCTCCGCCGTCGAAGCCGCCGCGCGGCGGTCGATGGAATTGGGGGCAAGCGATTAGTTTTATTATAATGTCGAGAAGCAATAAATCGGAGCATAGCAACCATGTCGGTATTCTGTTTGGTGGACGAAAAACACGTGCCCGTGTATCGCATCCTCTGGGTCTCGGACCTGCCGCACTTCTGCGGCGAAGCCGATTGCCATCGGGAAGGAGATTATGAAGTCCGTTTGGACGACGGCGAATCGGTCTGGGGGAACCGCGACGAGCGGGACGCCGTGTTGGAGGCAATCGAATCCTGGCAAGGAGGATCGGCCCCTTGAACCGGGGGCGGCAGTGCAACCGCCTCGCTAACACCACCCGGCGTGGACGCCGGGGCTAAACATCGCCACTATCCACTACCCACTACCCACTACCCGGTCCGCCAGCCATGTCGATGTTCGAGGACAACAATTACCGTTGGCGCGAAACTTTTTTCGTGCTCTTCGACGCGAAGAAGCGGCCGACGCTGGACGGCGTCGCCAAAACCATCGCGGCGCTGAACGAGCGGTTCGAGTTGACCAACCGCAGCAACGACGACCGCGGAATGATCGACTCGCTGACGGTCGTCTCGGCCGACGATTTCGCCGCCTTGGATATCTGCTACATCGGCGGCGAGGAAGTGCTCGAACAGGGGACGGCGCTGGTCGAAGACATGAAAAAACTAGACGCCGAATGCAAACCCCCAGTCCCTTGGGAGCGAATCCGCCGCTACGACGGCCGCTTCGACGTGCTACACTTTGAACGGGTTTCCGAGGACGCCGCCGACGACGACTCGGAAGATGAGATGCTCGATCCCAGCACGCTGCTGGTGGTGCTGGATGCGCTGGCCCGGCTCACCGGCGGAGTGGCCATCGACCCTCAGGCGGGAACTTTTTTGACGGATTGATAATCATGGAAGGTGTCCGGGAATTCTTGCATTTAGCCCGCCGTGAATACACGGCGGGGAAGTGGTGTTGTATATCCACGCAATACCCCGGGTGTATTCACCGCAATACCCCGGGTGTATTCACCCGGGGCTAAATAACCAACGGCATTACACGCATTTACAAATGATTGCAAAAGACGTTAAACGAGGCCGCATCGTAAACTTCAACGGGACGCCTTGCATTATCGAGACGATCAACGTGCAAAGCCCCTCGGCCCGCGGCGCGGCCACCTTATACAAATATCGGGCAAGAAACCTGATCACCAAACAGAAGGTGGACATCTCGCTCCGCGGCGGAGAGTCGATCGACGAGGCCGATTTCCAGCGGCGGCCGGTGAAGTTCATGTACTCCGATCCAGAAGCGATGCACTTCCTCGACGACGGGAACTACGAACAATACTCGCTCCCCCGCGACGAACTGGCCGAAGAGATGAAATACCTCACCGAGGACCTCGAAGGCGTGCAGGCGCTGATCTACAACGACCAGTGCGTGGGCATCCAGTTGCCGCTTACCGTGGAGTTGACGGTGGTCGGGTGCGATCCGAGCATCAAGGGCGCGTCGGCCACCGCGCGGTCCAAGCCCGCCACGCTGCAAACCGGCCTGGTCGTGCAAGTGCCCGAGTATCTCGCCGAGGGCGAACGGATAAAAGTCGATACCCGCACCGGCGAGTATCTGTCGAGAGCGTAAAAGTTTTCAGTTGTCAGTTTTCAGTCGTCAGTTATCAGTTCTTGACTGACGACTGACGACTGAAAACTGACGACTGAAAACTGACAACTGAAAACTATCATGCCGCAAGCCATCGTCGATCCCGAGGAATTGAGGCGCTTCGCCCAAAGCCTCAAGAAGTTCAGTTCCGACGTTCAGGAGCGAGTAAAGTCGCTGAGCGGACAGCTCGCCGTGTTGGAGCGCACCTGGCGCGACCAGGAGCAAAAGAAGTTTACCGAGGAGTTCGAGCGGCAGATACAGTCGCTCGGCCGGTTCGTCGAGGTCATCGACCGGCACGTTCCATATCTGGCGCGGAAAGCGGAGATCATCGAGGAGTATTTGCAGCAGAGGTAGTGGAGAGTGAATGGATTTTGTAGGGTGCGTCCGTGACGCACCGATATTATGCATCATTCAAGGTGCGTCGCGGACGCACCCTACTGAGCCATGACTCGATCCGCGAAGGTAACGTCGATCGACACGCTGCCGCTGGTGGCCGCGGCGTTGCAGAAGTTCCGCGGCGAGTCGGCCGTCGCGTTGGACGATCTGGAGATCGAGCTGCGACGGATCGTCGAGTGGATCCACCACGACCGCAAACAGTATTGGTCGAAGGAGCGGGACCGGGCCTACGAAAACTTGACTCAGGCCCGGCTCCAACTCCAGCAGGCCAGGGTCTCTCGACGAGTCGGCGACCACGAGCCGGCCTGCGTCGACGAAAAACGGGCCGTTGACCGGGCAAAACGCCGCCTGGAGACCGCATACCGGAAGGTCGACGAGGTCCGCCGCTGGACGGTGCTGATCGACCGTGCGGTGGACGATTTTCAGCGGAACCGCACGCAATTCGCCCTTTGGCTGGATACCGATTTGCAGCGTGCGGTCGCCGCCTTGAACCAGATGAGCGAGTCGTTGGTAAGCTATATTTCCCTGGAGGCCCCGGCCGACCCCGCCGCGCCGACCAGCGCGACCGGCAACGACGAGAAGGAAGACCCCGAACCGTGAAGAACTGGGACCTGAAAACCGCCACCGGAAAAATCGAGATGTCGCTGAAATCGCTGCGCACGACGCTGGCGGCGGTCGATCGCCGGTGGAACGACGAGGCGTACCGCAAGTTTCAGGAGAAGCACCTCTCGACCATCGAGCCGAACGCGCGGAGCATGATCGACGCCATTGCGAAATTGAACGAAGTGTTGGTCGCCGCCGAGCGCCAGTGCGGCTCGGAAGGCGGATAGCGAGTCGTCAGTCGTCAGTCGTCAGTCGTCAGTTGTCAGTCGTCAGTCAAGAACTGAAAACTTATCCCGAGCATCAAAATGAGCGAATCTTTCTCGCCCGACGGACCGCAACGGCTGCTTGGCGATTTGTGCCGCCTGGTGGCCGAGCGGCGGACGGCCGAGCAGGAGTCGCAAGCCGACCTCATCTCCGAGAAGGAAGCCGCGGAGAAAGAATTTCAAGAATCCCAGCGGTCGTCGGCCGAGCGTTACCGCGCGGAGAAGACGGCGGTCGAGGCGGAATTCGCGTCGACGCGCGAGGCGGTCGAAAAGAAGCACCACGCCGAGTACGACGCGCTGGAAAAAGAGTATGAATCGGTCCGCGCCGAGATCGAGGCCCAATTCGCCGCCGACTCTCAGGCGGCGCAACAGGCGTTGCAGGACTCGCACTGGGAGGCGATCGAGACCTCCGACGCCGCGCGCGGCGGATTGAATATGCCCCTGAAGGAGCTTACGGAAGGTCTGGAATCGCGCTGGCGGGAGTTGGAAGCCGTCCACCGGCAGGCGGCCGCCTTGCTCCAACACCGCGGGCACTGGGACGGCCTGTCCCCCGCGCCCTCGACGGCCGTGGTCCTCGAGAAACACCCCGGGCGGCGGTTTCGCCACGCCCTGGAGAAGGCTCAATCGCAGTACCGCGATCTGGCTGGACAGCGCTTGCCCGGCTGGTTTCATGGGCTATGGCCCTTGGGAATGTTTTTTCTGCTGTGGATTCTGGCAGCCGTTCCAACTGGTTTCCTTTTGGGATGGCTCGACTGGCGTTGGGCGCCGATTAGTTGCGTGGCGGCCGCGGTGATCGGGGCCGTCTTCGGGGGATGGACGTATCGCGTCGCCAAGCGGCGGTCGGTCGACGGATACCTCGCCTTGCGGCAGACTTTGCTCGAGGCCGGCTTGGGACATCCGGCCGTGCTGGAAACCGCCCAGACGGATTGCCGAAAACTGGACGCCACGATCATCGCCCTACACAAGAAACAAACCCAACAAGCCGACGGGGAGTTCGCCGCCGCCAACGGAAAAATCGAACGACGCCGCGCCGACGACCTGCAACGGGCGGAGAACACCTATCCAAAAAAACTGGCCGACTTGACCGCCTGGCGCGACAACACGCTCCGCGAGATCGAAGAAAAGTACCCTCCCTTGCTCCGCCGGATGGAAAAAACTTTTCTGGCGGACTCGGAACGATTCCGCGAGGTCCACACCCGTGCGTTGAAAGAAAGCGGGCGGCGCTTCGATCTTCGCTGGAGCGAGATGTCCGAGCGGTGGCGCGAGGGCGTGGAACTGTTCCGCCGGTCGGCCGAGGAGTCCGACCGCGAGTCTCGCGAGGCGTTCCCCGATTGGAACGGCGAGGATTGGGACCGCTGGACGCTGCCGGATGGCATTCCGTCGGCGATTCCGCTGGGAGTCGCCGCGGTGAAGCTGTCCGATCTGAAAGGCGGCGTGCCCGAGGACCAGCGGCTTCGGCCCGAACGCACCGAATACAAATTGCCGATCGCCCTGCCCTTCCCCCGGCGTTCGCTTTTGCTGTTGAAGGCCGACGGCGCCGGGCGCGCCGTCGCGGTCGAGTTGATGCAGAGCGCGATGTTGCGGATGCTCGGCTCGATGCCTCCGAGCAAGGTCCGCTTCACGATCATCGACCCGGTTGGGCTGGGCGAGAATTTTTCCGCCTTCATGCACCTGGCCGACTTCGACGAGCAGTTGGTGGCCAGCCGAATCTGGACCGACGCGGCGCACATCGAACAGCGCTTGGCCGATCTGACCAAGCACATGGAGAACGTCATCCAGGTGTACCTTCGCAAGGAGTTCCACTCGATCGAGGAGTACAACGCCTTTGCCGGCGAGATGGCCGAGCCGTATCGGGTGTTGGTGATCGCGAATTTCCCGGCCAATTTCTCGGAGGCGGCGGCGCAGCGGTTGAAGAGCATCGTCGCCAGCGGCGCCCGATGCGGCGTGTTCGTGATCCTCAGCGTCGACACGAAGACCCACCTGCCGCGGAACTTCCAGTTGGCCGACCTCGAATCCGAGGCGCTCGTGCTGTCTTGGAAAGACGGATGTTTCACCTGGAAGCACCCCGAGTTCGGATCGCTGGCGGTGGACTTCTCGCCGCCGCCGCCGGTCGAGCGGTTCAAGCAGATCGTCCGCGCCGTGGGCAGCGCGGCGCGCGACAGCGGCCGGGTCGAGGTGCCCTTCTCGTGCATTATTCCCGAGGAAAACGACTGGTGGACCGCCGACGGCCGCGCGGGGATCGACGTGCCGCTGGGCCGCGCCGGGGCGATGAAACTACAGCACCTCAGACTCGGCGGCGGGACCTCGCAGCACGTCTTGATCTCCGGCAAAACCGGCTCGGGCAAGTCCACCCTGCTGCACGTGCTGATAACCAACCTGGCCCTGCGCTACTCGCCGGACGAGGTCGAGCTATACCTGATCGACTTCAAGAAGGGCGTCGAGTTCAAGGCCTACGCCCAATCCGCGCTGCCGCACGCGCGGGTAGTGGCGATCGAGAGCGAGCGAGAGTTCGGCCTCAGCGTTTTGCAACGATTGGACGCCGAGCTGCGCGACCGCGGCGACATGTTCCGCCGTCGCGGGCTGCAAGACCTGAAGGGCTACCGCGCGGCCGAACCAGACGTCCGGCTGCCGCGCATCCTGCTGGTGATCGACGAGTTTCAGGAGCTTTTCACCGAGGACGACCGGATCTCCCAGGATTCGGCGCTGCTGCTGGACCGGCTGGTGCGTCAAGGCCGCGCGTTCGGCATCCACGTGATGCTCGGCTCGCAGACGCTCGGCGGGGCGTACACGCTCGCCCGCAGCACCATCGGCCAGATGGCGGTGCGAATCGCCTTGCAGTGCAGCGAGTCGGACGCCCACCTGATTCTCAGCGAGGACAACACGGCCGCCCGACTGCTGACCCGCCCCGGCGAGGCGATCTATAACGACGCCAACGGGCTGTACGAGGGGAACCATCCGTTTCAGGTCGTCTGGCTGCCCGACAACGAGCGCGACGATTATCTCGATCGGATCGGCCGACTGCAAAAGCGACGGCAAATCAAGTCGCCGCCGCAGATCGTCTTCGAGGGTAACGTGTTGGCCGATCTGGCCGACAACGAGCAGTTGAAGGAACTATTGACGGCCCGCTGCCGGCCGGCGGAGACCACGTCCGCCCGCGCTTGGCTCGGCTCGGCGGTGGCCATCAAGGAACCGACCTCGGCGTCGTTTCTCCGCCAGAACGGCAGCAACTTGCTCATGGTGGGCCACCGCGAGGAGGCCGCGTTGGGCGTGCTGGCCGGCTGCTTCGTCAGCCTGATCGCTCAACATCCGCCCGGGGCGGCGGGACGAAACTCCCCTCTCCCTCTGGGAGAGGGGCTGGGGGTGAGGGCGGCTTCATGCAAGGAAAACGATTCAACGTCGAAAAGCCCTCACCCTAACCCTCTCCCAAAGGGAGAGGGGACCAGTTCGATTCCTCTCCCAGAGGAAGAGGGGGCTGGTGCGAAATTCTACCTCCTCGACGGCATGAGGGGCGACGCGCCGGAGGTCGGATTCTGGAAACGTCTGGCCGCCGCGGCGCCGCACGAGGTGAAAATCGGCGGAGTAAAGGACGCCTCGCGGCTGATCGGCGAAATCGCCGCCGAATTGGCATCCCGCCGGCAAGAAGAACGCGAAGACGCGCCGCCGATCTACCTGTTCCTCTACAACCTGGGCCGCTTCCGCGATCTGCGGAAGGAGGACGAGTACGGATTCTCCAGCGGAGAGGACGATCAGCCGGCCAGCCCGTCGAAGCAGCTTGCCGCGCTGCTCGACGAAGGCCCCCCGCTGGGTATCCACACGCTGATCTGGTGCGACACCTACGCCAACGTTTCTCGGATGCTCGATCGCCGCGTGATGCAGGATTTCGAGATGCGCGTGCTGTTCCAGATGAACGCCAACGATTCGAGCAGCCTGATGGACTCGCCGGAGGCGGCCAAGCTGGGCGTACATCGGGCGATCCTCTACGACGAAGGCCAGGGACTGGCCGAGAAGTTCCGCCCCTACGGGCTACCCCGCGCCGAATATCTCGCCTGGGTAAAGAAGCAGTTGGTCGGGCGGAAATAGTTACTGTTGCGGAGGGATCGTGTAGGGTGGGACAAGCGCAGCGAAGTCCCACCAAAGTCGTAAAAGAGCATGGTGGGACTTCGCTGCGCTTGTCCCACCCTACTTACTCCGGCCAAAACCTACTCCAACTTCACCGACGCCAACTTCAGCGGCGCGCCGCAACGGGGACAGTAGACGAACGAGAACGACGCCTCGTGGGAACACTCCGGGCAAATCTTCTTGCGCCGCATGATCGCGGAGCCGGAAGAAAACTTCTCGACGTCGTCTTTTTCGGAGACGACTCCTCCGCCCGTCTGCGGTGAAGACATGATCGCCAATACATCTTCGTCGGAGATCGGCGGGCCGTCGTGCGTCTCGATGGCGCACTTCGGGCACCCGCCGCCCGTTAGCTCAGGATCGTACCAGTGACCTCTAGGGCATTTAACTGCCATGAAAAGGACTCCCAGCCGGCGAAATGGTCCATCCAACGATGCACGTCATTCGGGGGGAACACCACCCTAATTATACCAGGTTTTGCCGATCCGTCAAACACTATGCCCGATTATTCACGGCTCGACGTGCTCGACGCGGCTAGTAGCCTGGCCGTGGACGAATCGGGTGATTATTTCCTCGCCCGGCGAAAGCTCGTCGGCGGAGCGGATCAGCCGGCCGTCGGCCGCGCGCTGCGTCAGACTGTATCCACGACCCAAAACCGCCAAGGGGCTGAGAGATTCGAGCCGGCCGGCCACGGTGTCGGTCCGCTGCCGGGCAAGTCGGACCAGACCGCGAACCGCTCGGGCCGCTCGGCCGCCGAGATCGTCCAACCGCCGGCTCAACTCGAATACCCGCTGAAAGGGACGGCGAAAGACTACATTCCCGGCAATCCCGTCGAGACGCGACCTTGCCGTCTCGGCCCGCGACCGCAACGCCGCGGCCAACCGCCGCTCGACCTGCCGCAGTTCGGCCACCAACTCCTCGGCCGCCGGAGCGATCAGCTCGGCCGCCTCGCTGGGTGTCAGCGCCCGGAGGTCGGCCGCCAGGTCGGCAAGCGTCACGTCGATTTCGTGTCCAACCGCCGAGACGACCGGAATTTTCGAGGCGGCGATTGCCCGGACCACCGGCTCCTCGTTGAACGCCCAGAGGTCTTCCATGCTCCCGCCGCCGCGAGTAACCACCAGGCAGTCGATGGGCGTCGCCAGTCGATTCACGGTTTGGATGGCGGCGGCGATTTCGGCTGCCGCCCCCTCGCCCTGCACGCGGACGGGCACAACCAGCACGTCCGCCCCCCGCCAACGACGGCCGAGCACTTGAAGGAAATCGCGTATCGCCGCGCCGGTCGGGCTTGTGACCACCGCAATCCGACGTACGAACCGCGGCAGCGGCCGCTTGCGCGCGGGATCGAACAGTCCCTCTCGGGTCAGTTTCTCGCGCAGTTGTCTCAGCGCCAGTTCCAACGCCCCGACGCCTTGCGGCACGATGTCGGCGATTACCAATTGGTAGCTGCCGCGGGCGGCGTACAGATCGACGTGCCCCCGGCAAACAACTTCCATGCCGTCTTGCGGCTCGAACCGGAGCCGGGCGGCCACGCCCCGCCACATCACCGCGCGAAGCTGCGACCGATCATCCTTGAGCGTCAGGTAGCAGTGGCCCGACTGCGGCCGGGCGAAGTTCGAGATTTCTCCGGCCACCCAAATCTCAGGAAACGCCGCCTCCAGCAGATCCTTGATCTGCGCGGTAAGTTCCGAGACGGAAAGCGGTCGCTGCGGCGAAGGAGCGGCGGAAAGCATCGCGGTGGTTTGTGGTTGGCGGCTATTTAGCCCCGGGTGAATACACCCGGGGCATGGTGTGTAATGTGTAATATGAAACCAACATTCCCCGCCGTGAATACACGGCGGGCAGCGATGGTTGGACGCGGCAGACCGTCCCCCGGGTGTATTCACCCGGGGCTAAATAGTTTCTGTTGCGGTAGCCTCCTACAGTCCGTACTCCTTGATCTTCCGATACAGCGTCCTCTCGCCGATCTCCAACATCTTGGCCGCTTCCTCGCGGTTGCCGCCGGCCAAACGGAGCGTTTCGGCCACGAACAGCCGCTCGATCTCCGCCAGCGGCTTGCCGACCAGCGCGGTCAACGAGGCGGTCGAGGGCGCGCCGTGCGGCTCCGGCGGACCGATCAACTCCTCAGGCAGATCGTCCAGGTCCAACAGCCCGTCGTAATCGACCACCACCATGCTCTCGATCACGTTGCGGAGCTGGCGGACGTTGCCCGGCCAGTCGAATCCCAGCAGCTTCCGCCGCGCGGCCAACGACATCCCGCGTATCTGCTTGTCGTGTCGGCTGGAAAACTGGCGCAGAAAATAGTCGATCAGGATGGGAATGTCCTGGCTCCGCTGGCAGAGCGTGGGCAGCCGGATCGTGACCACCTTCAGCCGGTGGTAGAGATCAGTGCGGAACGTTCCCGCCGTTATCAACTCCTCCAGATCGCGGTTGGTGGCCGAAAGGATGCGGACGTTCACCTTGACCTGGGTATTCGATCCGACGCGGGTGATCTCGCCGTTTTCGAGCACCCGCAACAGCTTGATCTGCGTGGCCGGGGGCATGTCGCCGACCTCGTCGAGGAACATCGTCCCGCCGTTGGCGTACTCGAACTTGCCGACCCGATCGGTCGAGGCGTCGGTGAAGGCCCCTTTCACGTGGCCGAACAACTCGCTCTCCAAAATGTTCTCGCTCAAGGCGGCGCAGTTCAACGCCACGAATGGTTTGTTCTTCCGCGGGCTGTTCTGGTGGATCGCCTGGGCGACCAGTTCCTTGCCGGTCCCGGTTTCGCCCTGGATCAATACGCCGGCATTGGTCGGGGCTATGCGTTTGAGCCGCTCGATCACGTCTCGCATCTGAGAACTGTCGCCGATAACCCCCTCGAAACCGAACCGCTCGTCCAGACGGCGTTTCAACTCGAGGTTGGTCTGTTTCAGCCGGGCGCTTTCCACGGCCTTTTCCGCGCTGGCCCGAAGCTGGGCTATGTCCAGCGGTTTCAGCAGATAGTTGAACGCGCCGCGGCGCATTGCCTCGACCGCCGAGGGGACGGTGCCGTGGCCGGTCATCAGGATCACCTCGGCGTCTGGCTGGTCGGCCTTCGACCGTTTGAGGATACCCAAGCCGTCGATGTCGTTCATCACCAGGTCGGTGATTACCAGATCGAAAAGATATTCCTCGATCATCCGCGCCCCCGCCACACCCGAATCGGCCACGCGGCAGTGAAAACCGACCCGTTGTAGGCTTTCGGCCACCGTCTCGGCGTGCGGCTGATCGTTGTCGATAATCAGGACTTCGGCGGGCGGATCGAACGGATGGGCCGGCGATTTCGGCGATTTGGATTCGGCTCTGCTCATGCGATTTATGATACCCAATCGCGGGGGAGCCGACCAGTGCCTCAACCGATCTGAACCGGCAACAGCGAGCGGCTTGAAGTGCAACGTATACCGAGAGCGGTTGAAATTGTCCGACATTTTCACCCCAAAAGACATCGGACAAACCAGACCGTGTGCGGCATATAAAGCTCTCGGTCCAATGCCGGCGGCGGCCCACCCCTAAAACATCTTGCCGTCGATTATCATGCCGTCCTTGCGGTTGCCCAGGCGGCGGTGGACTTCCGGGGCGATCGTGTAGTTGATCATCTGCACCGAGCCGTCGCAAAAGGCCATGTGAAGCCCGTTGGCGTGCGCGCTGCCGAAACCACCGTGGTAACCGTAACCCGGGGTGTCCTGAAGCGGTGGCCATAGGTTCGAGGGCGAGAAACCGCTCCAACGCGAGAGATCCGCGTTGTCGCCCATGAAAGCGGCTTCATTGTCGCCGCCTGACCTGCCGGTCGCATACCAGTCGGGATTGATGTATTTTTCGCCCATCAGGTAGGTGTTGCTGGTGCCGTCCGTCACGTCAGCCATTTCGATCAAACTGCCCGTATACACGATGCCCGTGGCCGCCCTGGCGATGGTGGCGAAGTGGGTCGTCGCGTTGATGGTCATTTGCCCTGGCGGATTCTCGACTTCGGTAATGCTGGCCGGCCCGGCCGCCGGGTGCGGCGGGGCACATTGCCACGGCGGCTGTTGGGGATAGGGATACCACGGATCGGTGTGCGTATCGCCGCCGTTGGCTGCGTAATCGTTACGCCCCAGCGTACCGGCATTGCCGCCGCCGTTGACTACAGGTGCCCCTCCCCACCCGCTTGCCGGATCCCACGGGTAGGCGATCGCGGGCCGTCGCGAGGGACAGTAGAGTATGCCCAACGGTGTGGATATTCGTTGCAGGTGGGCGGCGTACTTTTGCGCTTGCGGCAGCCCGGTGCCCATATCGTGCAGCGCCTGTTGCTCGATGTAGGGCAAGATGTTGTAGATCCATCCGCCCGGCTGACGCCAATCGGTCCCGCGGTCGGCGTCGCCGGTCCAGCCGAAGCCCCAGCCGCCGGTGGGAAACCGTCCGTAGACCTCTTCGTGGCTCAAGCAGGCCAGGGAGAGTTGCTTGAGGTTGTTTCTGCACTGCAACTGCCGGGCCGCCTCGCGGGCCGCCTGCACCGCCGGAAGCAACAGCGCGATCAGGATGCCGATGATCGTGATGACGACCAAAAGTTCCACTAACGTAAACGCCGTGGATTTCTGGTTGCTGATTTCTGATTTCTGATTGCTTCGGTCCATCATTCGCCTCATGGTTCAGTGGAAAAGCCGCTCAAACGAACTCCGAAAATCTCACGCCAAGGCGCATAGACAACGAGTCCGTTCTCTTTACGCCTCAGCGCCTTTGCGCCTTTGCGCGAGTTCTTGTGCTTCCGAGAATGGCCGGCGCTCCGAGCGTCGTCACGAAAGCCGTTCGTGACGACGCCGGATATCGCCAGTCAAATCAGAAATCATACATCCTAAATCATAAATCTACTTGCGCTTCCTCCATGCGTAGCACAGCAGCCCGATCAGACCTGTGGTCAACAACGCAAGCGTGCTCGGCTCGGGGATAACCTGGTTCGTAAACCCGTACATATGCCAGCCGTTATCTGTACGGATGCCCGTGAGCGTCGCGCTAGTACCGCTTGCGGTGTAATCGTACTGGACATAATGGGCCGCCGTCCCCGCATCTTCGTTGATCGTGACCGAAGCGTCGGTGCCATCGCCATTGAATGTCAGTACGCTTGTACGTGACCCGTTGGCCTCCCAGGGCCGGTAGTACACGCGCATGCTGTACAACTCGCTTGCGGTCAGACCGGACAATGTTAGTCGCCAGTCTGCGCTGTTTGGACTGAAGATAAACCCAGCCAGCAGATTACTCATTCCCCCATTCGCGTAAGCGCTCGCGCTGCCGGTAACGGACTGGACCTTATTGTTGGGGTCGTTGAGGGTCTCATATGTGAAATCCGGACCAGAAAAGGGGGAAGACTGTTGCGATGTGCCCACGATCACGTCGGTAAACGCGACGCTATTGATCGTAACAGCCTTGCCGGACGGACTGAAACTCACTTTGTGAGTGTAAGTCTCGAGCGTACTGATTCCACTGGCAGCATCCGTGCCGATTGACGGCAGATCCACGATCGAGACCGTGCCGGCTTGGAGCGCTTGGCCAAAAGCCAATACTGCAACGGTAGCCAAAACTAGTGTTTTACGAAAACTCATGACACTCACCTTTCAAAAGAAACTTCCCGCTTTTTCACCGCTGCCGGGCCGACGGCAACTTGCCGTCGATATACATCCCAACGCCGCGGTTTCTCTCCTCTTTTCCACTTTCCTCGCGTCCGTGCCGGTTTTCCTGGTTCCCACGCTCCGCGTGGGAACCCGCGTTTTCCGACGCTCTGCGTCGGGCGTAGGTTATGTTTTGGCATAACCTACGCGGCTTGTCCGTTCCCGCGCGTAGCATGGGAACGAGAGGCAGTCCGCTACGGCCCATTCATGACAGTACCCTCCTTTCCGCGCGTTTGACTGCGACCGCCAGACTGCCAGGATGATAAGACGTGTCCGCTCAGTTCGACGCGCAACCCCATCGCGTCGTTGCCGCCGGTTTCCGGCGGGATTCCGTTGTGTACGTCGATCTCCAACGTGTTGCCGCCTTCGACAAAACCTTTTCGGGCGGAAAACTCGCTGAACAGGTTGAATGCATCGCCATCCGAAAAAATGCCTCCTCCCAAACGGCCCCAACCGTGCTCGGGCACCGGCAACTCCTTGCCGTTGAGGCGAATCGCCTGGACGTGGTTGTCGGCGATGAACCGGCCACGCAGAACGGCCGTCTCCGGCAGCGCGCCGGCAAGCTCGAATGTAGTGCGAAAGGTGTAGGTAACGCCGTCTGGAACATCGGGCGGGCCATCGGCCGTCGATATCCATTGCGCTCGGGTGGGGTAATTCATGAGCCAATAAGCGTGGGCGGCGGTCACCACGGCCGGACGCAGCTGGAAGTTCGGATCGTCGCTACGAGCCACGATCTGCCAGTGCGGGTCTTCGTCACCCTCCTTCAACCCGACGCCCGTGCTGAACAACTTGATCGGCACCCACTTGGGCATTTGACGCGTGAACGTATTCGGTTGAACCGCCGTTCGACGGACCACGTCAATTCGCCCCGAACCCGGCTCCACCCGTGCCGATTCGTTCGCGCCCAATTGGATCGCCCGGGCCTCTCCCTCGCCGCCCGTCAACCGCACCTCGACCTTGCCCTGAAAAACGTGCGATTCGGTAATGCCCGACTCGTCCACCTCGACGCCGAACTCGGTACCCAGGTCGGTGACGACGGCGGTGGGAGTTCTGACGAAAAATAGGGATGAAGGATGAAGGATGAAGGATGAAGGATGAAGGCTCGGCCTTGGACCTTGAACCTTGGACCTTGAACCTTTTCCTTCAACCGCCTCCACCTTCGCCGTTAATTTGCCCAGCGAGAGATAGCCGCCGGCGGTGGATTCGACCTCGTAGGTGCAGGGGCCTTGAAGAATGACCTTGGCCCCGGTGTCGTAGGTTATTTCCATCAGGCCGGCGTCAAGTTTGTACTTGCGTTCCAAGGGGACGTGGGCGAAGTCAGGCGGGGGCAGATAGCGGGGATCGTCGGACCATTTCACATCGACCATTCCGGTGATCCGGCCGACGAACACCATCTCCGGCATGGCTTCCGACGGCGCCGACCGCGACGGCGACTCGGCGATATGTTGATGGTGAGTGACTTTCATCGCCCAGAACACCAGCAGCATCACGCCCATGATCACCGTCGCGGCCACGTAAGGAAACGCCGGATTGTCGACGGAAAAGTGGCTAGTGGGTAGTGGATAGTGGGTAGTGGATAGTGAAGGGAATGGGGGTTCGGGGTTCGGGGTTCGGGGTTCGAGTTGGTTCGGCAGTTCAACTGCCGCACCAACGGGAAGATCAACTGATGCGCCAACGGGGAGATCAATGGCCGGTAAACCGGCCATCCCTCGCCGCTGGCCCCCCGCCCCTCGTCCCTCGTTCACGGCCGGCGGCCGATCGTGCTCGTCTTCCGCGTGGGCGCGGGCGTTCCAGGCGATCCGCGAGTGGACTTCCATATACAGTACGAAGGCATCCAGGGCCGATGGGTCGTCGCGCAGACTTCGCTCCAACTCCGCGGTCTGCTCGGCGGACAGAGTGCCGTCGCAGTACCGTTCGGTGTACTCGCGCAGGGCAAGCGATCGGTCTTGCGGATTGTCCCGGCTCATGGCGACGCCTTCTCGCGGGTCTTGCGTTCGATGCACTCCAGCAGTTTCGCGCGGATCCGATGCAGTTGTTGATACACGGCGCCTTCGGTCCGGCCAAGCTCCTTGCTGATCTGGCGGATGGACCGCTCGCCCTCGTAACAGAGGGTCAACAACTCGCGCTCGGAGGGGTTGAGGTCGTCCATGCACACGCCCAACGCCGCCAGCGCGCCGTCCAGCCACTCCGACTTCTCGGAGCGGACCGCGGCGATCCGGGACATCATCTCGTCGCTGAAACAATGCCGGTCGCGCCGTTTCTTAACCCGCCAGTTGCGGATGAGATTGTGGGCGATGCCGCATCCCCAGCGGACGAAGTTTTCCTCGCGGTCCGAAAAAGGGGACAGGTCCAATTTGTGCAACGACCAACGCCGACCATCTGTCGATGGTGCCCGGTCGGTGCCCGCCTTCGGGCCGTTCCGGCAAATTGGACCTGTCCCCTTTTTCGCGGGGCGAAACTCGCCGGACTTCTCCCAAAGAACCATGCTCGTCTGCTGGAACAGGTCGTCGGCCTCGTTGCAGTCGGGCACCAGGGTCAGTATGTATCCGTAAATTCGCCGCTGGTTCTTCACGAACAACGCGACGAACGACGGATCGTGGTCTAGCGGCACGACTGCACTCCTTGCCCGCTCCAACGTACTTTGTCGGAGTCTCTCGATATGGATTTACTCGGGAAGCGAATCCGTTCGCCCATTGACGAGTTCCTCTCCTACTATGTATTGTGCGCTGGATGGTTTTTCTTACGGAAAATTGCCGATGTTCTGGGGGCGTCGCCTGCCTCGCCGGTGGCAGTGGAGGCCGTATTTCGCGGGTATTGGACACTCCGGGATGAGCAATGCAGGATGAAAAGCCCGATTCCCGCGATCCGAGTGGCAGCGTAAGCCATGAATTGCCGTCGCCCGGCGTTCCCACGCGGAGCCTGGGAACGAGCGACCCTCGCGAGCCCTCGGGCCGGGCCGCGCGGCGCGCGGCGCGGGGGGGGGGGGTGGGGGGCGGGGGGGGGGGGGGGGGGGGGGGGGGCCGGGGGGGGGGGGGGGGGCGCGGGGCGGCCCGCCCCCCCCGCGGGGGGGGGGGGGGGGGGGGGGGGCGCCCCGGCTCCGGTCACCTTCACAGTGCTGGTGGGCAGCGATGTGGTCTCTGGCACGTCTATCATCAACCAGACCTACGGTGTC